>NZ_JACIDV010000008.1 GCF_014196515.1 Rhizobium skierniewicense
GCCCCCCCCCCCCCCCACCCCCCCCCCCCCCCCCGCCCGCCCCCCCCCCCCCCCCCCGCCCCCCCCCCCCCCCCCCCCCCCCCCCCCCCCGCGACTACTTTGAGCCGGGTAGTGACGCAAACACGCTTGCTAGGACCCTGGAATCAAAAACGGCGCAAGAAGCGCCGTTTTTGATTGCCTGTCGCTCAGTCAGCCTGCTTCCGTGGGAGGTCGGTCGGCAGGTGACGTTTACGCTTATTAGCGGAACGAACGGGAAGCAACGTTGCGAATGTCGTAACGTGTCAGGCCGATGTCGCTCAAAGCCTGGCTGGAAAGGCTGCCAAGTTCATTCATTGTGCGACGATAGCTGATCCAGTTCTTGGCGATGCGAATAGGGTTCATGGTGTTTTCCTCAGTCTTGCTTTTGTTTGATCTTTGAAACTTGGTCTCAGAAGCTCAGTCATCTGCGCTCTCTGCTGTTGATCTGTATATACATATGCAGGCCGAGAATGTGCAGTGCAGATTTTAAGCGACTGCCATGCAATTGTGCAATGTGTCGGCTATTTTTGCATCCGTTGTGGCTGTATGGGCATTTTTTAGGCGCCATAAGACCGCATATGAAGGGCGAGCAATTATGATGAAAACCAGCAAGGCAAACGAAAAAAAGGCCCCGAGCCGAAGCTCGAGACCTTTTCATATTGACAATTCCGCGGAGAAAACCGCCTGAAGTCAGATTAGATGCCGACGGCAGTGCGTGCTACGCGGCGAATGTCGCTACGGCCGATGCCGAGGTCGCTGAGTTCGCGGTCGCTCATGCGGCCGAGTTCCGTGATGGTCTGACGATACTTGCGCCAGTTGTTCAGCGAGCGAGTGATGTTCATGATCGTGTCCTTCGTTCTATTCTTGGCGCCGCTTGGGTCAGCGCTTAACTCATTTCCTGACACCGAATATAATCGGTTTAGTAGAACAAAAAACAGACAATGAAGTATGCCACCTATGCGCCTGTCGCATTGCTCCATGAAATTCGGCAGTCAATGTGTTAACAAATGCATAATTTAAAGGCGTTTTCGTCTTCGATTTAGTGGTGAACTTCCGCCGTTGCGTATTTTTGAATGATCTCATCATATTTTGCGCTTGAACGAACGAAGAGGGAGTAGGGCGAGTGTTACGAGGGTGGCATGCCGTGATCGCTGAGAACTCACCACGCTTTGCGCCTGTGTTGGTACAAATAGAGACGCAAAACCGTCATTTTTCCTTTGCGCTCCAGAAAACGGGTGATATAGAGACGCGCGCTCCGGAAGGCCTCGTGTGCCAGATGTTGTTTATGCAGGATTCATGAGCGCGGGTATGGCGGAATTGGTAGACGCACCAGATTTAGGTTCTGGCGACGAGAGTTGTGGGGGTTCGAGTCCCTCTACCCGCACCAAATGAATCGCCGGGAAGACAGCGCGTCGCATTTGCTTCGCCGCTTCTCTGGCTCAAGCGCAGTTTTTGCTACGCAAAATGCTTGTGCATGCAGTTTATATAGCTACGGCCGGTGAATTTAGGTTCCGGCGCTGTGCTCGAACGTAAACCAACGGCTGTCTGAGCACCGCCGCCATGATGTGAAGGTATGAAAATGCAGGTTATCGAAACGCTAGCTGAAGGGCTGAAGCGCGAAATCAAGGTCGTCATTCCGGCCGCTGATATGAAGTCTCGCCTCGACGAGCGCCTTGCCGATGCCAAGGACAAAGTCCGCATCAACGGTTTCCGCCCAGGCAAGGTGCCATTGACACATCTCAAGAAGATGTATGGCAAATCGATAATGGCTGATCTCGTCAACGAACTGGTTCGTGACAAGCCATCCGAAATCATTTCCGGCCGGGGTGAAAAGTCTGCAACGCAGCCTTCTATCTCCATGACCGAAGATCAGGACGAAGCGGAAAAGATTCTGGCCGCTGAGAGTGATCTGGAGTTCACGCTCGCTTACGAAGTGATTCCCGCCATCGAGCTGAAGTCCAACGACGGCATCAAGGTGATCCGCGAAGTCGTTGAAGTGACCGAAGAGGAAATCAACGAACAGATCCTGAAAATCGCCGAAAGCGCGCGCACTTACGAGACCAAGAAGGGCAAGGCTGCCGAAGGCGACCGCGTCACGATGAACTATCTCGGCAAGGTCGACGGCGAAGCCTTCGAAGGCGGCGCTGCTGATGATGCAGAGCTCGTCATCGGCTCCAATCGCTTCATCCCTGGTTTCGAAGATCAGCTCGTCGGCGTCAAGGCTGGTGATGAGAAGGCGATTACCGTTACCTTCCCGACCGAATATCCTGCCGCAAATCTTGCTGGCAAGGAAGCCGTGTTTGACATCACCGTCAAGGACGTTGCGTCTGCTGCCGACGTTGAAATCAATGATGATCTGGCAACCAAGCTTGGTCTCGAATCGGCGGAAAAGCTGAAAGAGGTCGTTCGCGGTCAGATCGAAAGCCAGTACAGCAATGTGACACGTCAGAAGGTCAAGCGTCAGATTCTCGATCAGCTGGACGAAGTCTACCAGTTCGAAACACCGGCTGGTCTCGTTGACGCCGAGTTTGACAATATCTGGCGCCAGATCAACACCGATCTTGCGCAGTCCGGCAAGACTTTTGCTGACGAAGACACGACGGAAGAAGAAGCTCGCGAAGAGTACCGCAAGCTGGCCGAGCGTCGCGTTCGTCTGGGCCTCGTCCTCTCCGAAATCGGCGAGAAGGCTGGCGTAGAAGTCACCGAAGAAGAAATGCAGCGCGCATTGTTTGCTCAGCTTCAGCAATTCCCCGGCCAGCAGAAAGAAATCCTCGATTTCTTCCGCAACACGCCTGGCGCTTCCGCTTCGCTTCGTGCGCCGATCTTCGAAGAGAAGGTCATCGACAAGCTGCTCGAGGAAGTCTCTGTTACGGACAAGACCGTAACAAAGGAAGAGTTGCTGGCTGACGACGCCGAAGACGGCGACAAGGCTGAAAAGAAGCCTGCCAAGAAGAAGGCTGCTGCAAAGGCTGACGCTGCTGAAGGCGAAGATGCCGCTCCGAAGAAGAAGGCGCCTGCCAAGAAGAAGGCTGCTGAAGGCGACGCTGAATAAGCCTCCCGTGATAATGTCTCGAAGGGCCGCTGCTTTGTCAGCGGCCTTTTGCGTTTCAGCTGCCCGTTAACCTTTGTAACGTTTCGATCACATTGCACCGCACAATACGCTTTTTCAGCGTAGTACTCTTGTTCATCTCCCGTTCATCTGGCAGTCTTGGATCATTGATTTGTGGTGCAACGCACATGAGCAAATCCGTTGCGCCAATGCGCGGCCCGGCACTTTGCCCCAGTTTCAACTCTCCATCTGGCATCACCGCATACGGTTGTTATGCCCGATGATAACAGGCGCGCGCGTCAAAGCCGTGAGCTTCGGCGGATGGCAGGCGGGAAAGCGCGCCTGATCGCGTTACCGAAAATTCAAAGCGGCTGGTCCTCATTCGGACAGTCGTCGATAGCCCAACAAGGCGCACTGTTTTCCCAAGGATGGTGTGCTTTACGAAAGCTTGAGGAACAGACATGATTTTGAATATCAAACACGGCGTCCTCATCGGCGCTGTTGTCTTCGGCTTGTCTTCTGGACTGGTGCATGCTCAGGAACGAGGGCTGATCTGGGCGCCTGCAAAGAACTCCGATACGTCCTACTCGGCGCGGATCGGTGCGAAGTTGCCCACGGAGACACCTATTCGTGGTGGTCTGGAGATGGGCGTGAATGCGTCGGATGGCGGAGCGCTGGTCGATACGCCGGTCAAGTTCTGGGGTACCGTCACGCTTTTGTCCTCCAACCTTCCAGGTGCAAAGATTGCAGGCGATATTGGTGTGTTGATGAACGCATTGACGGGTTCAAGTTCATGGACGATGACGACATCGCAGAAGCGTATTGCGACCCCGGAATTAGACCTGGAATCCAACCGCAACATGACTGTGCGCTATGATGGCACGGCGCAGCAGTGGAGCGGGCTTGATGTCTCGCAGTCGCTGCGGCTGACGCGCTCTGCCACCGGTACGGCCTTCGTACTCACAGGTGCCAGCCGCGATACGTTCGATGACTTCACATCGACGGTCGGGTTGGAACAGAAGCTTGGTGAGAACCTCACCGTGTCCGGCAATCTCGATCAGGGGTATGAGGATCGCTTTCGTCCGTCGGTCAGCGCCCGCTACAACATCCGTTGGTAGGGGCGCTGAAACGGTCGTTCAAACGGTCTCGTTTTTCTTGATGTCACCCATACGGTTCCAGGCATCAAGACCGGCAATCTTGTAGGCTTCGGCAAGGGTCGGATAGTTGAAGGTATTCTCAACGAAATATTCGACAGTTCCTTTGAGGTTGAGAACAGCCTGTCCGATGTGGACGAGTTCCGTCGCACCTTCGCCGACGATATGCACGCCCAGAAGGCGGCGTGTCTTCAGCGAGAAAATAAGCTTGAGCAGACCCGTATCGAGCCCCATGATGTGGCCGCGCGATGTTTCGCGGAAACGGGCAATACCGCATTCGTAGGCGATGCCACGTTCCTTCATTTCTTCTTCGGTCAGGCCGCACGTCGAAATCTCCGGTACGGCGTAAATGCCGTATGGAAAATACTTCTGTGGCTCCATGCCGATGGCACCGACTGCCACACGCGCGGCAATGCGGCCCTGTTCCATGGAGGTGGAGGCAAGGCTTGGAAAGCCGATGACATCGCCTGCGGCAAAGATGCCGGGCACCGATGTTTCAAAGGTCTCGGGGTTGACAGTCAGGCGCCCGCGATTATCGGCGCTGAGACCTGCTGCTGCCAGATTGAGCGTATCGGTCGCGCCCATGCGGCCAGCGGCAAACAGCACCATTTCTGTCGTCAACGCGCGTCCGCTATCGAGTGTCAGCATAACCTTGCCCTCTGGCGTCAGTTCTACCTTATCGGCTTTCTGGCCCAGCAGCAGCTTCATGTTGCGATCACGCAGCTGATAGGTGAAGTCCTCCACGATTTCCTTGTCGATGAAATCCAGCATGGTCGGCTTCGGGTCTATGATGGTGACAGCAGTATCCAGCGCGCTGAAGATCGTGGCATATTCAATGCCGATAACACCTGCGCCGATGACGACCATGGAGCGTGGCAGCTTCTGTAGCTCGAGAATTTCGTCGCTATCGATGACCGTCTTGCCATCGAATGGTATGTAATCCGGACGGAAGGGGCGCGTACCCACGGCGAGCAATATGCTTTTGGCCTTGACCAGAACGACCTCGCCATCGTCTTTCGTGATTTCCATCGTGTCTGCTGTGACGAAGGCTGCATTCCCGCGAATGTGGGTGACGCGGTTGCGCGCAAACTGGTGTTCCAGCACCTCGACCTCATGGTCTAGCGTGATCATCAGGCGACGACGGAGGTCTTCTGCGCTGATTTGCTGCTTGACCCTGTAGGAACGGCCATAGAACCCGCGCTCGCGCCAGCCGGAAAGATTGAGCGCCGTCTCGCGCATGGTTTTGGACGGGATGGTGCCAGTGTGAACCGAGACGCCGCCCACGCGGCTGCCTTTTTCGATGACCAGAACTGTTTTATCCAGCTTCGCAGCCTGGATGGCAGCACGTCGACCTGCGGGACCGCTACCGACAACAATAAGATCATATTGGTTCATGAAGAAAACCCCGGGACAGAAATTCGATGGCCGGACTGAATGGTTCCAGCGCGGAGGCGTCGCTGCTCGGAAAAGCCTGATGCCATCCTGATACGGAAGTGATTCCCGCGTCGCCGCACCAAGAGTGCAATGCAACAAATGCCCGCGTCAATCTGTAGCGGAAAAATCTGACGGATTCGTAACCACGGCAGCAAAAGGCGCAGGGACCGATCGAATTACTACCCCACTGTTGCGGGCGTACCAGTTATGGGGTGTTGATACCGCCTTGGCGATGCGTGTGAAGCTTGGCGATGTCTTCACGAAGCAGGGCAAGTTCTGCCAGAACCTTACTGTCGATCTTGTCATGTAGCGACAAAACCTCCAATTCGGCCTTAAGATTGACCTCATAATCTTTGGCCGCTTCAAATCGGTCGCGGGTGCCCTGTCGGTTTTGCGACATCATGATGATCGGGGCCTGAATGGCGGCCAGCATGGACAGGATGAGGTTGAGAAAAACGAACGGGTAGGGGTCGAACGCTCTCGTTGTCAGTACCACCGTGTTGATGATGGTCCAGACAACCAGAAAAAACATGAAGCTTATGATGAAAGCCCAGGATCCCCCGATCCGCGCTATACTATCTGCCAGCCGTTCTCCAACGGTGGAACTTTCCGAGAAAGCGACGTTGGTATCCGTCGATATGAGTTTGCGCTGGTGCGCAACATCGAGAATACGCTGTTCCACCTCACCGATATGTTTTGAGGAACGCTTGAAATGAGAGGTAATGTAATCAGGGAAAGCAGGCATTGGGGTCTCCAGCCAAGCTCGGAACGGCAGGGAAATGAAGAGTTCCGGCGCCTTTAACGAGATAAGCCCGGACACGGGCTATTTCAAATGAATTCGATTGCGCCCTTCACAGCAGATCGCCACGATGACACGGCTCGGCACGGGATGTATGGTGTCGCAAGAGAGTCCACCGGTCTGCGTTGCGCGATCCGGTAAGCCACGTTAAGTGAGAAGCATGAGCCAGATACACACAACTCCCAACGTCTTGAGAATTGCCGTCGGGCAGTTCAATCCCACTGTCGGCGATGTCTCGGGCAACCTTGCCCTGGCGCGCCAGGCGCGTGCCGATGCAGCGTCTCAAGGCGCCGATTTGCTGCTTCTCAGCGAGCTGTTCATTTCCGGTTATCCGCCAGAGGATCTGGTTCTCAAGCCCGCATTTCTGCATGCCTGCCTTAAGGCGGTCGAAGACCTCGCGATAGAGACTGCCGATGGCGGGCCGGGCGTCATCATTGGTTTCCCCCGGCAGGGTGAGACCGGGCGTCACAACTCGGTGGCGCTGCTCGACGGCGGCAAAATCGTTGCGTTGCGCGACAAGGTCGATTTGCCGAACTATGGCGAATTCGATGAAAAGCGCGTTTTTTCCGAGGGCTCGATTTCCGGCCCCTATAATTTCCGGGGTGTGCGGATCGGTATCGCCATTTGCGAGGAGATCTGGAACGATCTGGGTGTGTGCGAGACTTTGGCGGAAAGCGGCGCCGAAATGCTCTTGGTGCCGAACGGGTCGCCCTATTATCGCGGCAAGGTGGATGTCCGCCATCAGGTGGCATTGCGCCAGGTTATCGAAAGCGGACTGCCGCTGGTGTTCGCAAATCAGATCGGCGGGCAGGACGAACTCGTGTTTGATGGCGCAAGCTTTGCATTCAACGCAGACAAGACGCTCGCATTCCAGATGAGCCAGTTCGAAGCCACGCTCGCCGTCACGGATTGGAAGCGTACCGACAAAGGCTGGTATTGTAGCGAAGGACCGTTCTCGCAGATACCGGAGGGCGAAGAGGCCGATTACCGAGCCTGCATGCTGGGCTTTCGCGATTACGTCAACAAAAATGGCTTCAAGAGTGTGGTGCTGGGACTTTCGGGCGGTATCGACTCGGCCATCTGTGCGGCGATTGCGGTGGATGCGCTGGGTGAGGAGCGGGTGCGATGCATCATGCTGCCCTATCGCTATACGTCAGAGGACTCGTTCAAGGATGCTGCCGATTGTGCCAGGGCCCTTGGATGCCGCTACGATATCGTGCCGATTGCCGATCCTGTCGATGGCTTCCGATCATCGCTTGCCGAACTGTTCGAAGGAACGGAAGAGGGCATCACCGAAGAAAACCTGCAAAGCCGCGCGCGTGGTACCATTCTCATGGCTGTGTCCAACAAGTTCGGCTCCATGGTCGTGACGACTGGCAACAAGTCCGAGATGTCGGTGGGTTACGCCACGCTGTACGGCGACATGAACGGCGGCTTCAATCCGATCAAAGACCTCTACAAGATGCAGGTCTACGCCATTTCCGCCTGGCGAAACAGCCATGTGCCACCAACAGCACTCGGTCCATCCGGGGAGGTCATTCCAGCCAACATCATCTCCAAGGCGCCATCGGCCGAGTTGCGCCCCAACCAGACCGATCAGGATTCGCTGCCGCCTTATCCGGTGCTGGATGATATTCTGGAATGCCTTGTGGAGTTGGAGATGTCGGTGGACGATATCGTCGCGCGCGGCCATGATATCGCCACTGTGCATCGCATCGAGCATCTGCTGTATCTTGCCGAGTACAAACGTCGCCAATCCGCACCCGGTGTGAAAATCACCAAGAAGAATTTCGGTCGTGACCGGCGCTATCCGATCACCAACCGCTTCAGGGATCGGTAGTCCGATGGACAAAATGCGCAGCTCCGTTGAAATCTTCAACATTCGTACCCGGGAGAACCGGGTTGTCTGGCAGACGCCGGAGCTGTTTGAGGCGCCGAACTGGTCACCGGATGGGACGTATCTTCTGATGAACAGCGAGGGGCTGCTCTATCGACTGTCACTGGATGGTGATGCGACTGCTGAAAATGTCGATACCGGCTTTGCGAGCGCGTGCAACAACGACCATGGCATTTCACCTGATGGCGCGTTCTATGCCATTTCCGACAAGGTGGAATTCGCAAAAAGCGCTATCTATCTCATGCCATCTGCAGGCGGACCGCCGAAGCTGATGACCCGTAACCTGCCATCCTATTGGCACGGCTGGGCGCCCGACGGCAAAAGTTTCGCCTATTGCGGCATTCGTGATGAGGTTTTCGATATTTACGCGATGGACATCGACAGTGGTATCGAGACGCGTCTGACCCATGGCGAGGGGCGCAACGACGGGCCGGATTATTCGGCGGACGGGCAATGGATTTATTTCAACTCCAGCCGCACGGGTCGCATGCAGATTTGGCGGGTCCGGGTGGATGGTAGTGAGGTCGAGCGCATCACCGACAGCGAATACGGCGACTGGTTTCCTCATCCGTCACCCCGTGGTGACAAGGTGATCGTCGTCTCCTATGACGGTGATGTCTTCGATCATCCCCGTGATCTCCATGTGCGCCTGCGTTTGATGGATACGGATGGAAAGAATGAGGAAACGTTGTTTGAGCTGTTTGGCGGGCAGGGAACAATGAATTCGCCCAACTGGTCACCTGATGGTGATGAGTTTGCCTATGTCCGTTATATCCCAGTCTAAAAGATAGCCTCATACAAAAAGCCCGACCCAGATTTTACTCGGGGGCCGGGCTCATAACGTCTTAAATCGCTTCGATTAAAAGACTGCGAGATATTTCAGCATCGAGATAATACCGATGATGATGACGATAACCTGTGCGATCTGCTTCGCGCTACCGCCGATTGGCAGGCGGTTGATCAGCCACAAAATGAGTACGATGACCAAAAATGTGATCAGGATGCTAACGAGTGTCCCTGTAACCATGTGTCCCAGCTCCTATTTTCCGTAAATCCGTAACGGTCGATCACCGTTCCGTGAGTAAAAGTCTTGGCGCGGATTTTGGTTCCATTGTGCAAAATGTAATTTCTGAAAATTCGAACATAAGGAGATTGCGTTGAGAGAGATCAGAGTGAAGACGCGGCAGACAGGAGCGACCGCCACCTTGGGGCGGAATGGGCATCCGCAGATCGAGACACCCACGGGCGGGGCGCTTTCTGTGGTCACTGCGGCATCCGATCCCGGTTTCAATCCTCTCGATCTTCTTTACTCCTCGCTTGCGGCGTGCCTGGTCCTCAGCGCGCGCATTGCAGCGAGCCGTATGGGGGTTCTGGACCGTTTCAAGAGCGTGGAGGCGCGTGTGAAGGGTGAGAAATCTGATGGCGAGCCAGCACGGATCATGCATTTTCACATGAGCCTGAAGATCAGCGGCGATTTCGATGACGAGATGAAACAGGCGATCGCCCATGAGGCGGAGGCTATCTGTACCGTCAGCAACACGCTGCGGGGGCAGGCAACGTTCGATCTTTCTATCGAGTGATCAGGCGCGCGATTTTTCCCATTTGCGGATCAGGCGATCGCGCTTCAGTTTTGACAGACGCCTGAGCCAGAACATGCCATTCAACTGATCGACTTCATGCTGGATGCAGATCGCATGGAAGCCCTCGGCCTGCTCTTCGTGCCAATGCCCGGAGAGGTCCTGAAAGCGGAGTTTGATGCGTGATGGGCGCTCGACCTCTTCTGTGACGCCTGGCATGGAAACACTGCCTTCCATGTGTCGCATGGTCTCCTGCGAAGTCTCTGCAATCTCTGGATTGACATATGTCCGCACCTCGCCTGGTTCCAGTTCCAGCACGAAAACGCGTTGTGTCTGGCCGATATGAGCGGCTGTTATGCCGACACCGGGCGCTGCGCGCATCGTCTCCAGCAAGTCTTTTGCAAGCTGGGCCAGTTCAGGTCCGAAGTCCGACACCGGCTCGCAATGGAAGGCAAGCGCCGGGTGCGGATAGGTCACGATAGAACGAATTGGCATCGGACGTTCCATTTATTCCATTTGGCTGAGCGACGGCTTCAGCAGCACATGTGAGGCAGATTGTGCCAGCGTGGAGGCCTCATCCGTCAATTCAACCCATGTTCGTTGCGTGCGCGCATCGCGTTTGGTGACGGTCAGCAGGCGGCCTGAAAGTACGTTGATGTCTCGCAAGACCAGCGCATGGGCAATGCCGAGCTTGTTGGCGAGGCTGCGGCTATCGCTGCCAATGCCCAGATGAACCGCTGCAATGAGCGCGGCCCCGGTTGCGTCCAGCGCAACCGGGGCCGTTTCATTGATCTGTTCCACCACGGCCAGAAAGCGCGCGGCAGATTGGTCCTCACTCATCAGGCAGCAACGGCGTCTGCGCGCAAACGCACCGAAACCAGAACGGATTTCGACGTCGGTGTAAAGCTGCCTTCGCCGTAGCTGTGCAGCGGCACCAGAACGTTGAGTTCCGGATAGTAGCCGCCGACGCTGCCCTCTGGAATATTGTAGGGAACGAGGCGGAAATTCTCGGCGATACGCTCGACGCCGTCACCATATTCACCGATGACATCCACGCGCTGCTTGGCATGTGCGCCCAGCTTCTCCATGTCCTTCGGGTTCATGAAGATGACCTGACGCTCGCCGTAGACACCGCGATAGCGGTCATCCATGCCGTAGATCGTGGTGTTGTACTGGTCGTGGCTGCGGAAGGTCTGTAGAACAAAAATTCCATTTTTGGAAAGTGCTTCCTGATGGTCTGTCTTTTCCGGCAACGGTCCAGTGAAGAAGGTGGCTTTCTGGGCAGGCGTGTTCCATTCGCGTTCTGCGGCTGCGTTGCGCAGGTGGAAGCCGCGTGGCACGCGGACACGCGCGTTGAAATCCTGGAAACCCGGAAGAACGCGCGAAATCATATCGCGGATCAGGTCGTAATCGTCGGCGAGTTTCGCCCACTCAACCTTTTCATTTCCAAGCGTCGCTTGCGCGATACCGGCAATGATGGCAACTTCGGAGCGCAGTTGCGGTGACGCCGGTTCGTTGATGCCGCCGGAGCCGTGCACCATGCTCATGGAATCTTCCACCGTCACGATCTGCGATTTGCCTTGCGAGTTGCGGTCGATTTCGGTGCGACCGAGACATGGCAGAATGAAGGATGTTTCACCGGGCACCAGATGCGAATGATTGAGCTTGGTAGCGATATTGACCGTCAGCTTCTGCTTTTCGAATGCCTTGATGATGAGCGGGCTATCCGGCGTGGCGCGCAGGAAGTTGCCGCCGAGCGCGATAAAGGCCTGTGCCTTGCCGTCCAGCATCGCGGTGATGGCTTCGACCGTGTTGTGACCACGGTTGCGGGGCATGGGAACGCCGAGTTCTTTTTCCAGCGCGTCGAGCAGGGCAGGCGTGGCCTTTTCGTCGATACCGACGGTGCGGTCACCCTGAACGTTTGAGTGGCCGCGCACGGGGCAAAGGCCAGCGCCCGGACGGCCGATATTGCCGCGCAGCAGCATGAAGTTGGTGATTTCGCGGATGGTGATGACGGAGTGCTTGTGCTGGGTGATGCCCATTGCCCATGTCGCGATCACCGAATTCGACGCCATGTAGATACCAGCAGCTTCCTCGATCTGGTCACGTGTCAAACCAGACTGGTCGAGAATGCTGTCCCAGCTCGTGGCATCGACGGCTGCGCGATAGGCTTCGAATTCCACCGCGTGTGCGCTGAGGAAGTCATGATCGATCACACTGGGTCTTCCAGCGGCGCGTGCGGCATCATCGGCGGCAAACACAGCCTTGCTCATGCCGCGCACGGCAGCCATATCGCCGCCCTGGCGTGGTTGATAGTAATTCGTGGCAATCTTGGTGTTGCCGCCGGTGATCATTTCCAACTTGTCCTGCGGATCGGTGAACCGCTCCAGACCCTTTTCGCGGATAGGATTGAAGACTGCGATACGCGCGCCACGGATGGCGGCGCGACGCAGGTCGCCCAGCATGCGCGGATGGTTTGTGCCGGGGTTCTGACCGATGACGAAAATAGCGTCGGCTTTCTCGAAGTCTTCGAGCAGGACCGTGCCCTTGCCAACGCCAACGGACGCCTTCAGGCCGACGCCGCTCGCCTCGTGGCACATATTGGAGCAGTCCGGGAAATTGTTGGTGCCATAGAGGCGCACCATCAACTGGTAGATGAAGGCCGCTTCATTGGAGGCACGGCCGGACGTGTAGAACTCTGCACGATCCGGACTGTCGAGGCTTTTCAAAACGCCGCCGATGGCATCAAAGGCTTCATCCCAGGATACGGGAAGATATTTGTCTGTCGCGCGGTCATAGCGCAGCGGGTCCGTCAGCCGGCCCTGCTTTTCCAGACTGTAATCCGACCATGTGCGAAGTTCGGACACCGTGTGGCTGGCAAAAAAGTCCGGCGGTACGCGCGCCTCTGTGGCTTCCCATGCGACGGCCTTGACGCCGTTTTCGCAGAACTCGAAGGACGATCCGTGTTCCGGGTCACCCCAGGCGCAGCCGGGACAATCGAAACCATCGGGTTGGTTGGCTTTCAACAGGGTTCGGGCGCCAGATATCGGTGCGCCCGATTCCAGAAGGCGTTTTCCCACGCTCTTGAGTGCACCCCAGCCGCCTGCGGCAGAAGACGCTTTGCCGATGAAATCCATCTTGCCCATTTCAAGGTCTCTTTCTCGTTTGTTTTCCGCCCGCTTCAGGTGCCAACCCGTGCGATGGTGTGTGCGGCATTTGGTGTCAGATTCCCGCATAACAGCCATATGTCAACTCGTAACTGCTGGTCTGCGTCATTCGCGCGATCAATTCGGTGAGACTGTTTCGCATCCGTTAACGCGCGGTGGCCGAGCTCTGAGGTCTCGCGCATGGAAATGCAACGCTTTTTCTCCTATCCTGTTGTTGACATTGTGCTTTTAAAAGCCATTCTCCTGCGCTTTGGCGAAGCAGGCAGTTTACCGGATAAGGGGGCGTAATTTGACGCAAGCGGACGACCACCATTCCGTGCCGGAAGACGCCAAGCGACCCGAGATCATGGCGGATATCTATTCCGACGATGGCTCGATTCGGTCTGATTTTCTCACGATGGTGGGTGCCGCGATTGCGGATCGGGATGTGCTGTTCTTGAGGCAGAACGTCGCCCGGCTACACGAATCCGAACTGGGTGACCTGCTCGAATCCATTCAGTCGGAACAGCGCCATGCGATGGTGCGCCTGCTGGGTTCCGATTTCGATATGACGGCGCTGACCGAGGTGGACGAGGCGATCCGTCTCGACATCGTGGAGCAGATGCCGAACGACCAGATCGCCGCCGGTATCGGCGAGATGGATTCGGACGACGCCGTCTATATTCTCGAAGACTTGGACCGCGAAGATCGCGAGGACATTCTCGCGCAGATGCCGTTTACGGAGCGCGTGCGGTTGCTGCGCGCGTTGGACTACCCGGAAAGTTCGGCCGGTCGCCGCATGCAGACGGAGTTCGTGGCCGTTCCGCCGTTCTGGACGGTCGGCCAAACCATCGACTACATGCGCGAAGAGGAAGAACTACCGGAGTCCTTTTCGCAAATCTTCGTCGTTGATCCCACCTTCAAGCTGGTCGGAGCACTCGATCTCGACCGCCTGCTGCGATCCAAGCGCCAGGTGAAGATCGAAACCATCATGCATGAGACCAACCATCCGATTGCGGCCGAGATGGACCAGGAGGAGGCGGCTCAGCTTTTCGAGCAATACGACCTTTTGTCGGCGGCTGTGGTGGATGACAATGGCCGTCTCGTCGGTGTTCTGACCATTGATGACGTGGTGGACGTCATGCAGGAAGAAGCGGAAGAGGACTTGCTGCGTCTCGGCGGCGTGGGCGACGAAGAACTTTCCGATTCGATCGCTGTCACATCCCGCTCACGTGTGCCATGGCTCGCGGTCAACCTCATCACGGCCTTCATGGCCGCGTCGGTCATCGGGCTGTTCGATGCCACCATTGAGCAGATCGTGGCACTCGCCGTTCTCATGCCGATCGTTGCGGGAATGGGAGGCAATGCCGGTTCGCAAACCATGACCGTATCGGTTCGAGCGCTTGCGACGAAGAATCTTGATATTCACAACGCCGCCCGCATCATTCGGCGTGAGGCGGGCGTGGGCTTGTTGAACGGAGCACTGTTTGGTTGCGCCATCGGCATCATCGCGGGATTGTGGTTCAACGATGTCAATCTGGGTGGCATCATCGCAACCGCCATGCTGATCAATATGTTTGCCGCAGCGATTGCCGGGATCATCATTCCGCTGCTGCTGGACAAATTCGGTGCTGACCCGGCGGTGTCGTCTGCCGTCTTCGTGACCGCCGTCACCGACATCGTGGGCTTCTTCTCGTTTCTTGGTCTTGCGACCTGGTGGTTCGGCGTTTCAGGGTAACGGCCAAAATTGACTTTTACGTGAAGGTCAATCATAGTCATCCTCATGAAAGATTTATGAGGCCCTTCGGGCTTCGTCATTCTATCTTGTTGTTTGAGCAACGGATATTCCGAAAGCCGTCTGTCATTTTCGGTCCTGTGCTCCAGAATCGGATGAAGCCTTGAACAAGTATTACAGCATTACGGAACTCACGCGTGAATTCGGGGTCTCTACCCGGACCCTTCGCTTTTATGAAGACGAAGGTCTTATTCACCCCGAACGCCGTGGACGCACACGGCTGTTTCGTATGGCGGACCGCAGGCTGATCCAGGAAATCCTGCGCGGTCGCCGCATCGGATTCACCATCGCCGAAATCCGCGAAATCATTCAGGTTTATAAAGAGCCGCCCGGTGAATCCGGACAGTTGGAGCTTCTGATGAAGAAGGTCGATGAAAAACGCGCCGACTTGCGCCAGAAGCGCAAGGACATCGAAGAAACGCTGATTGAACTCGATAATGTCGAGGAGGCCTGCCTGACACGTCTTGCCGAAATCGGCGTCGGTACCTGATCAGACGATCACTGAGTTTGCCTGGAACATTGCGCCGCGACTTCGCCGACCCTCGACTGCTGTTCGGGTCCAAGGCTGTTGGCCATCATCGTGTCGAACAGATTTTCCGCTTGAAGTGTCTCCAGTGTACAGCCGCAAAACCGCTGGCATAGATCGAGTCCGTTTTGTTGCTGCACACAACTGGTCTCGCAGCTCTTCTTGTAAGCCTCGACCTGATCGACCGGCGGCGGGGGCATGATGAGGGATGCGACATAAACGATGCCGATCAAGATCGGTTGATGAAGAAGGTAAAAGATCAGGCTGTGTCGACCAAAAAATGCAATGACGTTGCGTTTGCCGCTGTCTTTCCTGAAGCGATCCAGCCAGCCCCGCGGTGTGACGACCTTGGACACCGCCAGTCCCAACAAAAAGGGGGCTAGAAAAGGCAAGAGCGGGACATAGTCGTTGGACCGGGGAGGCATGGTGGATAGCCCGATCCACGATAACCAGATCGGGTTGAAGGCGTCTGAACTCAGATAAATTGGCGCGATCAGCGCAGCGATCGCCACCAGTGACGTGACCGCGACCGGAAGCCTCAGAAACAGGAGCCCGATGAGGCTGGCAGCAGCAATATTGTGGAGGATGCCAAAGAAGATCCACCCATCCGGCAGGGCAAAAAAGGTTGCGACCGAGATCAGAAGGGCTGCGCCGGCGATCATCGCAAAACGCTTGCCAAACGATGACCATTTGATGCGGCGTTGATGGGCGAGATAAAGACCGAAGCCGGCCAGAAACAGAAAAGAACTCGCGATTCCACGCGCATAGAGGCGCCACCAGCCCTGCGTTGGTGTGGCGGCGTCTATGTAGCCGAACATCCCCAAATCCCAGGTGAAATGGTAGCTGGCCATCGCAATCAGCGCGATCCCGCGTACGGTATCCAGAAAGCCTATGCGACCGCCCGGTTTTTGTGCCGTTGCTGTTGCCGGGGCGTCATTCATGCGTCCGTTCCTTTATCGGGCTTTGGCAGCGCTTCGCCTTCAAACTGAGGCGATTTCAAGGCGGTGATTTACCGGTCGTCGATGATTGCCAGCCGGGCTTCCGAAAAAAACTGCCGCCGCAACAGCGCGACGATGATGATGACCGTGCTTGCCATGAAGACATAGGCGTTGATGAACCAGCCGAGATAGCCAATCGACAGGAAGATGGTGCGCAGACCGTCGTTGAAGTTCTTGGCTGCAATCACGTTCATGCGGATCACGTTTTCGGCCGCATGCTCGGCGGCCTTCCTGTCGGCATTGGCCTCATGCGTCATCGGCATCGCACCAAACAGAATGGTGCAATAGTTGAACAGTCGATACGACCAGCCAAACTTGAAGAAGGCGTAGCCGAACAGGGTCGTCAGGCCGATGACCTTCATCTCGAACGCCGTTCGTCCGCCGTAATAGACGAAGGGCATGTCGCGAAAAACCGATTCGACCCGTTCTGTTGCCCCCAGAAGGGCAAAGCAGCCGCCAATGGCGAAGATCGAGGTTGAGGCGAAAAAGGCTGTTCCGTTCTGAAGCCCCGCCATGATCTGCGTGTCGATCATCTTTAGATCGCGCGTCAGCGAATTGTAGATCCACTTTCTGCGTCGATCGGCCATCGCCTGATTGAGGCTCGTGCGGGGAAATGGCGATCGGGCTGTCGTAAGGTATGTATAGAGATACCAGAGAACGACAAAGATCGTCAGTGCGATGTAATCGATAGTCGTCATGTCGTGCTCGTCCGTCCGTTCATGCCGTCATCCCGCTCTTATATCTCTATGTTTCGGCTGCAACGCAATTGCGACATGAACATTGTGCCGACTTTGTTTTTGATATCCGCGCTAACGATCCGGTAAGGTTATCCCGGTAAGACGGATTGTGTGGCGCCGGATTGGGTTTTGCGTACCGGTCGCCTGACTTCGCTCCTTGCGTTTTGGAGCTCAAAACCGCGTCTGCAGCTTCTGCAGCGCGGTTTTTGCGTCTTGAAAATTGACAGCAAGCCGTTTTCTCCCTACTTTGATATCAGCGATCCGGTGTTGTCGTGTTCGTCCATGTGTTGATATGTCCGCGCTGTGCGGGCAGGGGCATTCTGGATGGAAGCGGTACTGTACCGGTGATGCATGATCGACCGGGAGAACGCCTCCATATCTACGAATCGTTCTCTTTTCATGCTTTTCGTCCCACAGCGTGCGGTTCTGTCCGCGCAGGCGACCGGATCGCTTTACATCCTCCCGATATCCTAGGTTTTGAATGACAGAGGCGTCCCGTTCCATCCTCGTCCTTGGCGGTGCGCGTTCAGGCAAATCCGCTTTTGCCGAAGATCTGGTGCTTTCGCTTGAAGGGTCCGCGCATTACATCGCGACAGGCCTTGCCTGGGACGAGGAAATGGAAGCACGAATCGCCCAGCATCGCATCGCGCGCGGCGACGGCTGGATCACCCATGAAGAGCCGTTGCAACTGGTCGAGACGCTGAAAAGGCTCGACACCGCCTCCAACACCATTCTGGTCGATTGCCTGACGCTGTGGGTGACAAACCTGATGATGGAGGAGGGCCCCGATATGGCCGCGGCCTTCGACGCGCTGGTGCACCAAGCGGCTGTCGCCAGCGCGACCATCGTTTTCGTCTCCAACGAAGTCGGGCTCGGGATCGTGCCGGAGAATCGCATGGCGCGTGAATTTCGCGATCATGCCGGACGCCTGCATCAGAAGATCGCAGCCGTCGCGGCAAGCGTCTATTTCATCGCCGCAGGACTACCCCTTAAAATGAAGGGGTGAAATCCGGCGTTCCTTGCCGTGTCTCCGCCCATAAATTCGCCATACAAGCCGCGCGTTCTGGTTTTCTAGCATCATCACGGGTGCCCGGCATCCACGACAATGACCCGGAGCGAGACGCGCATGTCATCCTTGGCTATCAAGTCTATCGCCTGCAGCATTCTTCTGGTGGCAGCAGGCCCATCATTTGCCAACGATATGGTCTGGCCCGACACCCCGGTCCAACGTCTCGCGGCACTGGCGGTGGTGCAGGATCTGAACATTCAGCTGCTCAGCCATGACAGCGCCACCCTGACGCTCGAGCGCTGGTGCGACGATCACCGGCTTGCCGATCCCGCAAAGATTTCCGCCACGAGGTTGAATGACACCAAGGAGCCGCCCGAGACGGTGCGCAAGCAATTGAACGTCGCAGCGGCAGACAGGCTCGGCTACCGCCATGTCCTTCTCAAATGCGGCACGCTGGTGCTGTCGGAGGCCGACAACTGGTATGTGCCCGCCCGTTTGACGCCAGAGATGAACGAGACGCTGGACACGACCGATACGCCGTTTGGAAAGGTTGTCGCGCCGCTGCAGTTCCAGCGTCATACCATCTCGTCGCAATTGCTGTGGCAGCCTTTGCCGGGAAACTGGGCAGTGGGAGGGACGATTCCGGCCGCAACGAATAAGATGATCGATATTCCCGAGACCCTCATCAGCAACCAGGCGATGTTGAGCAAGCCGGATGGCACGCCGATCAGCTTTGTTATCGAGAACTACAAGAGCAACCTCTTGCAGTTCGCCCCGCCCGTTTTTCCCCAATGAGTCTGGCGCCTGCTTAGACCATCCGGTCGGTCCTTTTTTCGCTGTCTAAGTTCCAGCGGGAGCCTTGATCTTCTGTTTTGCTGCGCGTCTTGCTCCATCCCAGACACGCAGGAAGTTGCCGCTATAGACCTTGTAGATCCGCTCCTCCGGCCAGCCGGCGTCCAGCATGGCGAGGGTGAAGTTGCGCAGATCGGCACCCGTACGCAAACCGGTCGGAATGCTGCTGATGCCGCCGTCGAAATCGCTGCCGAACGACAGGTGGTTCCAGGGATCTTCGGTGATGTTCATGCTGGAGATGAGGCGCGCTAGCCTCTCGTAATAGGTCACGACATAGGCAAGATCCGCGTCCCGGTCCGGGCGGCCGTCAGGCAGGCGCGCGTCCTTGAGGTAATAGGGCGAGAGGATGACGCTGATCGTGCCTCCGGTTTCGACAATTGCCCGTATCGCATTGTCGGGAAACGTTCGCGCGAGGTGTTTCGACCGCGAGGCCTTGTCCCTAGCGCTGATGCTGCGCGCAGCTCCGTGGGACGCAAGCAGCGGCGCGCCGCGCGCCTTGCACAGACCGGAAATATCGATGATCGCTTCGCTGCGGCTATGGGAGACGTCGATCATCAGCCCCAGATCGACGCAACGCTCGACGAAGCGCGCTCCGAAGGCGGAAAGGCCGCCGCCCCGAACCCGGCGCCATGGGTTCATCGGCTGAAAGCCCGCCTCGCAGATATCCGTATGGCTGAAATGGTTGAGTGTTATATAGGCGGCCCCTTCTGCTGCGATCTCGGCAAGCCTTGAAAGCCGCTGGCCTTCGGTGCGGCGGCCGGACGCTCCAAGGATGTGAGCGCCTTCGACCGACAGGATGGCGCTTGCAACACCGTCGTCTCGTGACTGTCTCACCTCCTCGGGCGATGTTGTGATCCGCATGGCCCCGTTGCTTTCGGCGGCGATACGCCGGACATAGCGGCTATGATCGAGCCAGTTCTTCCAAGGGTCGAGGAAGGGCGAGGAAATGAGGTTTTCCCAGAGGGCATGAGCGCTGAAGCAGGCGCCGCCGTAGCCGCCCTTGAGGAAGTCTGGGCCGCTGACATGCTCGCAATGCGGACTGTTATTGCCTTTCGGCGTCGTCTTTTTGATGATCTTGATGGAAAAGGGCTCATGATTTGTCTTCCAGTCGCCCTTCCAGAAGTCATAGCCGCCGACGCGGGTGAAGTAGAGCGTGTCGAGATGGGTGTCGATCGGATAGGCCCTGAGATGGACCGTATCCAAAATGTCTTTATCAATCCGGGAGAGGCAGGTGTTTTGAGCCATTATCGCTATCCCCTGAGAAAAAATGTCTGAAATCGAAAACGGAAGCGTACAGCAACAAGCCCCCAGAATTATGAAGCAATAATCGTACCAGCTCACTTTGTTCACAGCCGAACTCGCGCCCGCCTCTTTGCATTCATCAGCGGGCGGCACGGGCGTCGACGCTCCGCTTGAGCTTCACCTGGGCGTTTATGCAAAGCAGACATGCCGCGACGAATTTCACCTCTTTTCCATGGCTGTCGCCTTGCCGTTTGAGAGCTGGAGTGCCAGAACAGGCGCCTTGAAATGCAAAATGGAGATAGATCCGTGGAACAGGCAGAAATCGGTTTGATCGGTCTTGGCGTAATGGGGTCTAACCTTGCGCTCAACATCGCGGAAAAAGGCAATAAGATTGCTGTTTTCAACCGAACCCCGGAAGTCACGAAGAAATTCTACGCCGATGCAGGCGAATTGCAGGGGCAGATCATTCCCTGCGAAACCATCGAAGACTTCATCGCCGCCATTCGCCCACCGCGTCCGATCATCATCATGATCAAGGCCGGCGAACCGGTCGACCAGCAGATGGAGCTCCTCAAGCCGCATCTTGAAAACGGCGACATCATGATCGATGCCGGTAATGCGAATTTCCGCGATACCATCCGTCGTTTTGACACTCTCAAGGATACCGACCTGACCTTCATCGGCATGGGTGTATCCGGTGGAGAAGAAGGTGCACGTCACGGCCCATCCATTATGGTGGGCGGTACGGAGGACAGCTGGAAGCGCGTGGAGAAGGTGCTGACCTCCATCGCCGCGAAATACGACAATGACCCATGCGTGGCGTGGCTCGGCACCGATGGCGCAGGCCATTTCGTCAAGACGATCCACAACGGTATCGAATATGCCGACATGCAGATGATCGCTGAAATCTACGGCATTCTGCGCGATGGCCTGAAGCTGAATGCCACGGAAATTGCAGAGGTTTTCGGTACGTGGAAGAAGGGTCGCCTGAACTCCTATCTCATCGAGATCACGGAGAAAGTTTTACGCGCCGCAGACCCGATCACCGGCAAGCCGATGGTCGATCTCATCCTCGACAAGGCTGGCCAGAAAGGCACCGGCAAGTGGTCGGTCATCGAAGCGCAGAATATGGGTGTTGCCGCGACCGCCATCGAAGCTGCAGTTGCCGCACGCATCTTGTCGTCGCAGAAGTCGGAGCGCGAATCGGCGGAAAGCATACTGGGCCTGCCGAAGGCGTTGGCTGCACCGACCGACAGACAAGCCTTCATCGATGATCTTGAAAACGCGCTGTTGGCAGCAAAGATCGGGGCCTACGCTCAGGGCTTTGCCGTGATGGCGGCGGCATCGAAGGAGTTCGGCTGGGATCTGCCGATGCCGACCATTGCGCGCATCTGGCGCGACGGTTGCATCATCCGCTCGCAGTTCCTGGACGAGATCACCTCTGCCTTCACTCAGGATCCGCATGTTGCCAACCTGATCGTCACACCTGCATTCTCGCAGATGGTCAAGGATACGGATGCACCGCTACGCCATGTCGTGTCGTATGCGGTCTTGTCTGGTCTGCCTGTTCCCGCACTGGCGTCGGCATTGGGGTATTTCGATGCATACCGTCGTGCCCGTGGCAGCGCCAATCTCATTCAGGCGCAGCGTGACTTCTTCGGCGCACATGGTTTTGAGCGCACCGATGGTGTCGACAAGCCGCACGGTCCGTGGGGCAGTGGTCTGGATATCTTCTCGAAGTAATATCGAAAAGCCCGCCTTGTGCGGGCTTTTTTCATGGCCACTGCGCCAAGGCCCTTAAGGTCAACGGATGGTTAAACAAATGCGGTTAGGGTGATTCCCAGTAGCGCGTTTGAAGGCTGTTTCAGAGTATGTGGACCAAGCATCACAAGAAAAGACGTTTTGGCCGTCTGGTCGTTCCGGCCATCACGGTCGCCTTTCTATCCTATTTCGGATATCATTCCGTCCATGGCGATTTCGGACTTGAAGCTGCGGAACGCCTGGAGCATCAGCGTATAGCCCGCACAGCGGAGCTTGCGAAGCTTACAAAAACGCGTGTTTCGCTGGAGCGGCAGGTCGAATTGATGAGCGATGGATCGCTGGAGCGGGACATGATCGATGAGATCTCGCGTTATCAGCTGAATATGTCGCGTTCAGACGAAATCGTCATCATGAACGCATATTTCTGATTAACTTGATTCAGGTTAATCGACTTTTTTAATTTATTCACAGTAACTTAGCCAGAATATGAGCCATGCGTTTATAGCATTGCTGCTTTTCCTTTTCTTGCATATGGTGCGTCCCAATCCAACCATTCTAATGGCAACTCAGGGAGGGATGAATGGCGCCGCGAAAAACAGCGACCGTATCCGGCCGCAAGACCACGGCAAAGACCGCCACCAAGGAATTCACCGGCAAAAATACGCCGGACTTTGGTAAAGAAGAAGAGTTGCACGCCTATCGTGAAATGCTTCTCATCCGCCGTTTCGAAGAAAAGGCTGGCCAGCTTTACGGCATGGGCTTCATCGGCGGCTTCTGTCATCTCTACATCGGCCAGGAAGCTGTCGTTGTGGGCATGAACATGTCCCAGAAGGAAGGCGATCAGGTCATCACCGCCTATCGCGACCACGGCCACATGCTGGCTGCTGGCATGAGCGCGCGTGGCGTCATGGCTGAGTTGACCGGCCGCAGTGGCGGCTTGTCCAAGGGCAAGGGCGGCTCCATGCACATGTTCTCGAAAGAGAAGCATTTCTATGGTGGTCACGGCATCGTCGGTGCGCAGGTTTCGCTTGGCACGGGTCTCGCCTTCGCCAACAAATATCGCGGCAACGACAATGTGTCGGTCACCTATTTCGGTGATGGCGCGGCCAACCAGGGTCAGGTCTATGAGAGCTTCAACATGGCTGCTCTCTGGAAGCTCCCGATTATCTACATCGTCGAAAACAACCATTACGCCATGGGGACGTCCAGTGCCCGCGCAACGGCGCAGTCGAACTACTCGCTGCGCGGTGTCGGTTTCGGCATTCCGGGCATGCAGGTCGATGGCATGGACGTCCGTGCCGTCAAGGCTGCTGCGGACGAAGCGCTTGAACATTGCCGCTCCGGCAAGGGTCCGATCATTCTGGAAATGTTGACCTATCGTTATCGCGGTCACTCCATGTCTGACCCGGCGAAATACCGTTCCAAAGACGAAGTGCAGAAGATGCGCGCGGAACATGACCCAATCGAGCAGGTCAAGGCACGACTCCTTCAACAGGGTTGGGCCTCTGAGGATGAACTGAAGGCAATCGACAAGGATGTCCGTGACATCGTGGCCGACAGCGCTGAGTTCGCTCAGAACGATCCGGAGCCGGATGTTTCCGAGCTCTACACCGACATTCTGCTCTGATTTGGGAAGGGAGATATCATGCCTATAGAAATTCTCATGCCCGCCCTTTCCCCGACCATGGAGGAAGGCACGCTTTCCAAATGGCTGAAGAAAGAGGGTGACAAGGTTGCCTCCGGCGACGCGATTGCCGAAATCGAAACCGACAAGGCGACGATGGAAGTCGAAGCCGTCGATGAAGGCACCATCGGCAAGTTGCTGATCGAGGCCGGTACCGAAGGCGTCAAGGTCAACACCGCCATCGCCATCCTGCTTCAGGACGGCGAGAGTGCAGACGCCATGTCGGCGGCTCCGAAGAAAGAAGAGCCAAAGGCAGAAGCGGCCAATTCCGATTCGGACGCTGCGGGCGGCAAGAGCCGCGAAGCCTCCGAAGAGCCTTCTGCAAAGAAGGATGCTGCCAAGGTTCCGGCGGCTCCGAAGATTGACGTCGCGGCTGACCCTGATGTGCCGGAAGGTACGGAAATGGTCATGACAACCGTTCGCGAAGCGCTTCGCGATGCCATGGCCGAAGAAATGCGCTCCGACGAAAACGTTTTCGTCATGGGCGAAGAGGTCGCCGAATATCAGGGCGCCTATAAGATCACTCAAGGCCTGTTGCAGGAATTTGGCGACAAGCGCGTCATCGATACGCCCATCACCGAGCACGGCTTTGCCGGTATCGGCGTCGGCGCAGCGATGACGGGTCTGCGTCCGATCGTCGAGTTCATGACGTTCAACTTCGCCATGCAGGCCATCGACCAGATCGTCAACTCAGCCGCCAAGACGCTTTACATGTCCGGCGGTCAGATGGGTGCACCGATGGTGTTCCGTGGTCCTTCGGGCGCGGCTGCCCGCGTTGGCGCGCAGCACTCGCAGTGCTATGCCGCTTGGTACAGCCACATTCCGGGCCTCAAGGTCGTCATGCCTTACACGGCAGCTGACGCGAAGGGTCTTCTGAAGGCGGCGATCCGCGATCCGAACCCGGTCATCTTTCTCGAAAACGAAATCCTTTACGGCCAGAGTTTCGAAGTGCCTAAGCTGGATGATTTCGTGCTGCCGATTGGCAAGGCGCGCATTCACCGCAAGGGCAACGATGTCACCATCGTGTCCTTCGGCATCGGCATGACTTACGCCATCAAGGCGATTGCGGAGCTTGAAAAGGAAGGGATCGATGTCGAGTTGATCGACCTTCGCACCATCCGCCCGATGGACCTTCCGACGGTGATCGAATCCGTCAAGAAGACCGGCCGTCTGGTCACTGTCGAAGAAGGCTTCCCGCAGTCATCAGTCGGTGACTTCATCGCCAACCAGGTTCAGCGCGCTGCCTTCGATTATCTCGACGCGCCAATCGTCACGATTGCCGGCAAGGACGTTCCGATGCCCTATGCGGCCAATCTGGAGAAGCTGGCCCTGCCGAATGTCGACGAAGTCATCCAGGCTGTCAAAGCCGTCTGCTACAAGTAAGGGGAGGGCGTTTCGATGCCTATCAACATCACAATGCCTGCCCTGTCTCCGACGATGGAAGAGGGCAATCTGGCCAAATGGCTGGTCAAGGAAGGCGACAAGGTAGCGCCCGGCGACGTGATTGCCGAGATCGAAACCGACAAGGCGACCATGGAAGTGGAAGCCGTGGACGAAGGCACCGTTGCCAAGCTGTTGGTTCCGGCTGGCACCGAAGCGGTGAAGGTCAATGCCGTGATCGCTATTCTGGCCGGTGAAGGCGAAGACGTCGCCGAAGCGGCCAAGGGCGGCGATGCTGCGCCTGCAAAGTCTGAAGTCAAAGCCGAGGCACCAAAGGCCGAAGCGCCCAAGCAGGAAGCCAAGGCCGAAGCGCCGAAGTCCGAGGCGGCGCCTGCCAAGGCTGAAAAGCCGGTGGCCGATCAGGCGGCAGCACCGTCCACGCCAGCGCCCGTGTCGACCTCTGGCGAGCGTCTTTTCGCCTCGCCGCTGGCGCGCCGCTTGGCAAAGGATGCCGGTCTTGACCTGTCCGCTGTGTCTGGCTCAGGCCCGCATGGCCGCATCGTCAAGTCTGATGTTGAAAAGGCAGTAAGCTCCGGCGGCGCCAAGTCTGCTGTGGCATCTGCACCAGCAGCGCCCGGTGCGTCTGCATCGGCACCTGCCAAGGGGCCGTCCGACGAAAGCGTGCTCAAGCTGTTTGCGGAAGGCTCCTACGAGCTTCTGCCGCACGATGGCATGCGCAAGACGATTGCCTCGCGCCTCACCGAATCGACGCAGACCGTTCCGTCCTACACGGTTTCGATGGACTGCGAACTCGATGCGATGATGAAGCTGCGTGCCGAGATCAACGCCTCTGCACCGGTGAAGAAGACGGAAAAGGGTGAGGTTCCGGCCTTCAAGCTTTCCGTCAACGACTTCATCATCAAGGCTATGGCGCTTGCTCTGCGCGACGTTCCGATGGCGAATGCCTCCTGGACGTCCACGGCCCGCGTGCTGCACAAACATGCAGATGTCGGCGTCGCGGTCTCGATCCCCGATGGCCTGATCACGCCCATTGTACGCAAGGCCGAGGAAAAGTCCCTGTCCGTCATCTCCAACGAGGTGAAGGATTTGGCCAAGCGCGCCCGTGACAAGAAGCTGAAGCCGGATGAATACCAGGGAGGCACCACGTCGGTTTCCAACCTGGGCATGTTCGGTGTCTCGTCCTTCACGTCCATCGTCAACCTGCCGCAGGCGTCCATCGTCTCGATTGGCGCAGGCGTCGAAAAGCCGGTCGTTCGTGGCGGCAAGATCGAAGTGGGCACAGTCATGACCGCCACCTTTGCCTTCGACCACCGCGTCATCGATGGCGCGCTTGGCGCGGAACTCGCGTCCGCCTTCAAACGCTACATCGAAAGTCCGATGTCGATGCTGGTATAAACATGGTTTACGTGGGTCAGTTAACGTCCAAAGGCC
This sequence comes from Rhizobium skierniewicense, assembly GCF_014196515.1. Lineage (GTDB taxonomy): Bacteria > Pseudomonadota > Alphaproteobacteria > Rhizobiales > Rhizobiaceae > Agrobacterium > Agrobacterium skierniewicense. Next base: position 26,511 of record NZ_JACIDV010000008.1, read on the forward strand.
AACTCGTCGTCGAGAATACCGACTCGGCGTCTACGACCCACGGCAACCAGAAAATTTGGCGGTTACGTTGCACTCATTGTTCGTCTGAGTATGGCGCAAATGGGTGCGACATACATATCCGGAACTGTCCAGTTTGTCAGGGCGGGCGTCCATCAGAGCCATTGAGGTAACCGAGAATGAAAACCGTTCTTTGCTATGGCGATAGTCTGACCTGGGGATATGACGCCGAAAATCTGGGGCGCCATGCCTATGAGGATCGCTGGCCGAGCGTTTTGCAAAAGGCGCTGGGTCAAGAGGTCAACGTCATTGCCGAGGGTTTGAACGGGCGCACCACTGCTTATGACGATCATCTGGCAGATTGCGACCGTAATGGTGCGACTGTGTTGCCGACGCTTCTGCACAGCCATGCGCCGATCGATCTGGTCATCATCATGCTTGGCACGAACGATCTCAAGCGCGGCATCGGCCCTGGAAATGCCGTCGGTGCGGTCAAGGGCGTGGAACGTCTGGTCAGCCTCGTTCGCAAGCACGCATGGTCCTTCGAGGATCATGACGAGCCGGAAATCTTGATCGTGTCCGCGCCGCATATCTGCGAGACGGGCAACGAGGTATTCGCGGCCATGTTCATTGACGCGGTCGGACAATCGAAGATGATGGGCTCGCTCTATCGCGATCTGGCGGATGACAAGGGGTGCGGATTTTTCGATGCTGCATCCGTCGCCGTCACCACGCCCGTGGATGGTGTGCACCTGGATGCGGAAAACACACGTGCGATCGGTCGCGGGCTGGAGCCCGTGGTGCGCATGATGTTGGGACTTTGAAGATACTCGATTGACGCAGCGGCGCCACGCCGCCGTCAAACAGATAAAGGCAGGAAATAGAATGGCTCAATCCTACGACGTCATCGTCATTGGCTCCGGTCCGGGTGGTTATATCGCCGCCATTCGCGCGGCTCAGCTCGGTCTGAAGGTTGCCGTCGTGGAGCGCGAACACCTGGCGGGCATCTGCTCCAACTGGGGCTGCATTCCCACCAAGGCCCTGCTGCGCACCGCAGACGTCATGCACAGTGCAACCCATGCGAAGGATTACGGCCTGACGCTGGAAGGCTCGATCAAGCCGGACGTGAAGGCCATCGTCGCCCGCTCGCGCGGCATTGCCGCCCGCATGAACAACGGCGTCGGCTTCCTGTTCAAGAAGAACAAGGTCGATATCATCTGGGGTGAGGCCAAGATCACCAAGCCCGGCGAAATCGTCGTTGGCAAGATGACGAAACCTGTCGTCCAGCCGCAGGGTCCCGTGCCGAAAAACACGTTGGGTGAAGGTACTTACACCGCCAAGCATATCATCGTCGCCACCGGCGCACGTCCGCGCGCGCTGCCCGGCATCGAGCCGGATGGCAAGCTGATCTGGACCTATTTCGAGGCGATGAAGCCGGAAGAACTGCCGAAGTCGCTGCTCGTCATGGGTTCGGGCGCCATCGGTATCGAGTTTGCCAGCTTCTATCGCACCATGGGCGTTGATGTGACGGTCGTCGAAATCATGAGCCAGGTCATGCCGGTCGAGGATGCGGAAATCTCCGCTTTCGCAAAGAAGCAGTTCGACAAGCAGGGCATAAAGATTCATCTGGAGGCCAAGGTCGCCAAGGTGGAGAAGGGTGCAAATTCAGTCACCGCCACCATCGAAAAGAAAGACGGCTCGTCCGAGAAGATCACCGCAGACCGGATGATCTCCGCCGTCGGCGTTCAGGCCAATATCGAGAATATCGGCCTTGAGGCAGCGGGCGTGAAGACCGATCGCGGCTTCGTCGTCATCGATGGCTACGGCAAGACCAACGTTCCCGGCATCTATGCCATCGGCGACGTCGCCGGCGGCCCGCTTCTGGCCCACAAGGCAGAGCATGAAGCCGTCATTTGCGTCGAGAAGATCGCAGGCCTGCCGAATGTCCACCCCATGGACAAGAGCAAGATCCCCGGCTGCACCTATTGCAACCCGCAGGTCGCCTCGGTCGGTTTGACGGAAGCCAAGGCTAGGGAACAGGGCCGCGACGTGCGCGTCGGACGCTTCTCCTTTGCGGCCAACGGCAAGGCCGTGGCGCTCGGAGAAGATCAGGGCATGGTCAAGACGATCTTCGACAAAAAAACCGGCGAGCTCATCGGCGCGCATATGGTGGGTGCGGAAGTGACCGAACTCATCCAGGGCTTCGTCGTGGCCATGAACCTCGAAACCACCGAGGAAGACCTGATGCACACCATCTTCCCGCATCCGACCCTGTCGGAAATGATGAAGGAAAGTGTGCTGGATGCCTATGGACGTGCGCTGAACGCTTGATAATTGCGCTGCGCGCTCCCACTCTTTGAGGGGAGCGGCGCCAACGGGAGAAAGACATGTCGGTTGCAACGGAAGCCTGGATTATCTTTCTCCTGATCGGCCTTGTGGCCGGTTTTCTGGCAAGTCTCATCGTTGGCGGTGGTGGTCTGATCGGCTGCCTTCTCAGCGGTGTGATTGGCGCATTTGTCGGCGGTTATGTGTTCAACGCGCTTGGCATTTCACTTGGCATTGAAAACGCGCTGGTGGTGCAGATCATTCACGCAACGGTCGGCGCCATCATTGTGACGCTGATTGCAAAACTGATTGTCTGACGAGCAGAGCAGGCGACGACAGAAGGTTAAGGGTGTGGCATGGAAAGTGTAGGCTGGATCGGTGCGATTATCATTGGTGGCCTTGCGGGATGGCTTGCAGGCAAGCTCATGGATATGCGCTTTGGCATTTTCATGAACATCGTTCTGGGCATCGTCGGCTCCGTGGTGGCGGTTGCCGTGCTGCGCACCTTCGATGTCTTCGTGCAAGATAGCCGCCTCGGTTATTTCGTCACGTCTTTCTTGGGCGCAAGCCTTCTGTTATTCATCGCCAAGCTCGTCAGGCGTTAAGGCCGCATCCACGCGGTAGAAGCAGGTCTCTTATGGTCACTATTCTCGACAGGATGTCCCAGACGGACGAAAAGCGCGTTCGTCATCCGGAAAAGGCGCACAAGCCCGATACGGAAGTCCTGCGCAAACCGGAATGGATCCGCGTCAAGGCACCCACATCCAAGGGGTACCAGGAGACGCGCGAACTGGTGCGCAGCCACAAGCTGGTAACCGTGTGCGAAGAGGCCGGCTGTCCAAATATCGGCGAGTGCTGGGAAAAGAAGCACGCCACCTTCATGATCATGGGCGAGATCTGCACCCGCGCTTGCGCCTTCTGCAATGTGTCCACCGGCAAGCCGAATGCACTCGACATGTTGGAGCCTGAGAACGTCGCCAAGGCCGTCAAGCAGATGGGTCTCTCCCACGTCGTCATCACTTCGGTTGATCGTGACGATCTGGATGATGGCGGAGCGGAGCATTTCGAAAAGGTCATCTGGGCCATCCGCGCAGCATCGCCAGGCACCACCATCGAAATCCTGACACCCGACTTTTTGAAGAAGCCTGGTGCGCTCGAACGTGTTGTCGCCGCCAAGCCTGATGTCTTCAACCACAACATGGAAACGGTTCCGGGCAATTATCTCACCGTGCGCCCCGGTGCGCGTTACTTCCACTCCGTGCGCCTGCTTCAGCGCGTCAAGGAACTGGACCCCACCATGTTCACCAAATCCGGCATCATGGTCGGCCTCGGAGAAGAGCGCAACGAAGTGCTGCAATTGATGGACGACCTGCGCAGTGCAGACGTCGACTTCCTCACCATTGGCCAGTACCTCCAGCCGACCCGAAAGCACCACAAGGTCGAAAAATTCGTCACACCGGAAGAGTTCAAGTCCTATGAGACGATTGCATACACCAAGGGCTTTCTGATGGTCGCATCCAGCCCTCTGACACGTTCCTCACATCATGCGGGTGACGATTTCGAGCGGCTCCGGGTCAATCGCGAGCGCAAGCTGCTCGCTGCTGCAGAGTAGGTTGTGATGAGGCTGTTGGGCAGAGGCTGACAGCGCACGACGCTTTTACTTTTGGGGATGACACCCACGTTCCCTGTAGCGGGTTTTTAGGTGCTCGGGTCAAGCCCGAGCAAGGCAATCGGGTTGCATTGGCTCAAGGCCTTTGCGTTCTACCCATTCACCTTCGCAGGCCGATGCGCCTGCATGCACAACAACACGCTCACCACCACAGATACGATCGCAGCCGTTTCGATCAGGGTCGGGCCGCGCTGTTCCCACATGAACCCGTAGAGAAGCGCGAAAAGCGTTTCGAACAGGATCATCTGCCCCACCATTGTCAGGGGCAGCAGGCGGCTCATACGGTTCCAGAGCGCATTGCCGAAGATGGAGGCGGTAACGCCAAGACCCACGGCAACCGAGGCGAATTGCAGCCAGTCGGCGCGCGCGTGGACATCGGCGCTGAAGCCGAAGGCGGGGACCGCGAGCACAAGCGCCAGTCCGCCGGTCACGACACCCGTCATCAGGTTCCACTCGTCGGCGCTCACATCGTGCAGGCGCGTCAGCCAGCGGGCATTGCCGACGGCAAAGGCTGTCCACGAGGCAAGCGCCCCAATGGCGCAGACGAGGCCGACGATCTTGGTGAGATCGAACCCGCCTTGCCCCTCGGCCAATGACTGCCACGACACGCCAAAGATTCCGATGGCCCCGAAGACAAGGGAAGGCCATAGGCGTTTGAGGGAGATAGCGCCATGGTCACGACTGCCGATAATGGTCACGGCCACAGGCAGAAAGCCGATGATGATGGAGGTGAAGGCAACGCCGCTGAGCTGCACCGCCGTGGAGATAAAAAAGTAGTAGACGATATTGCCGATGAGGCTGAGCCAACCCAAGGCAATCCATTCCGCTTTTCCGAACCGGGACGCGACACGGCGAAGTTTGGGGCCGATCAAGATCAGCGCGAAGACGCCGTAGGTGAGATATCGCGCCGTCGATAGTTGTAAGGGCGTAAAGCCATCAGGGATCAGCTTCGGAGCGAGAAAAATGCCTCCCCAAAGCGCGCCTGCCAGCATGCCGTAAAATACGCCCAGTCCCGTCCTGTTCATGCCATGCCCACTCGTTGCCTGACGCTGTTTGCCACGGCGCGTGGGTGCTGTCTTGACATAAACTATTGCGGCAGCCCCGAAAACTCGCGGCGATAGGCGGCGGGTGTCGTGCCAACGATTTTCTTCATGGCACGGGTGAGGGCGGTCTGATCGGAAAAACCTGCCCGGTCGGCAATCTGCGCGATTGGCAGGTTTGAACCTGTCAGAAGCCTGCATATCGCCTTCATGCGCAGATCGCGGAGCCAGAGGTGCGGGCTTTCGTCGAAGTGCTCCCGGAAAACCGCATGCAAGCGACTGACGCTGATGTCGGCCTGTTCTGCCATGCGATCCAAAGGCCAAGGCATGAGCGGATTGATTTCCACGAGAGCTTTCAACGCAGTCAATCGCGAAACGATATCGGGCTTTTCATCCACGAGACTGGAAAGAAGGATCGGCGTCCAGGCGAGGTTGGCTTTGGCGTCCTGTTCGCCGCCTAGCGTCAAGTCGCGCATGTAGTGGGCGAGCTTGGTGGTGCGCAGGTTGAGATCGATAAAGGGTTTCGATGCAAACCTGTCGAGAGTCTGCGCGGGCACTGACTGCTCGTCGATATCGACGACCAGCGAGCGGTTCAGGACGTCACTGGTTTGCGTGTGAGCGGTATGTCGATGAACGATCACGCCCTTGGCGGGGGACAGCTTCTCCTGAAGGCCGCAGACATCGATTTCGAGGTGTCCTGCAACGGGAAGAACGATCTGCACAAAGGCATGACATTCATTTGGAGTTTCACCGCGATAGGAGCGCAGATCGACAGACGTGGCTTTCATTCAAGGCTCCCTCCTTCCCAAAACAAAAGATGGCCGCGACGCGGCCACCTATGGAATGGATAATTTCATGTCGGCAGGCAGGCCGCCAGGCAAAATCTCAAGCCTCGGCCTCCTGCTTGATGGTCGATTCGCCACGCTTGCGCTTACGCAGCACCGGTTTGTTTTCCCGTGCTTCGCACTTGGCCACGTCGATGAGATAGGCGAGCATCGGCATGCTGTTCATGGATGCCAGCTGTTTTGCGGATTCCAGAAGGTTGATGATGTTGGCAAAATCGTCCATCGTATCACTCGATTGTTTGGCTGCATCCCAAGGATGTAATCGTCGTTGCTGTTAAATAACGCCGAGCCCGGTCGGGTTGCAAGAGTCAATTTCTCCGAACTGCTATGCAAGGGTAGACAGGATGGCCGCCATCAACAGCATCGAGGAAGCCGCCGAGTGTATATCCAAGGCATCCCGCATCATGGTCGTCGGCTGTTCTGGAGGCGGGAAAACGACGCTTTCACAGGGGATATGCTCGCGTAAAGGATTGGAATACTTCTCCATCGACCGGGATGTGAGGTGGATGTCGGAATGGACACAGCGAGACAGTGGCGAACAGCGCCGCATCCTCGAAGATATCGTGCGTCGTGAGCGTTGGCTGCTGGATGGCTCCGGTCCTTCCACATTCGAATTGAGGTTGCCGCGAACCGACGTCGTCATATGGATGAGGCTGCCGCGAGTGACGTGTCTTATGGGTGTCGCGAAGCGAGTGGCGAAATATTATGGCACTGTGCGGCCATACATGGCGGACGGTTGCCGCGAACCATTACCTGACAGGGAGTTTCTCAGCTACATCTGGACCTTCGAGAAGCACCACGCGCCCGTATTCCTGCGCAATTTCGAACTTTACGGTCCGCACGTGCCAATATTTCAGGTGAAATCCAGAGCGCAGGCAAGTCTACTTCTTGATCTTGTTCGCGCGGCGCATTAACTGCCCCTCATGCCGCAATTCGAAACACGCCGCCCTGTCAGACACTCTCCCGAACGGATGTATAATCTCGTTGCCGATGTGGAGACGTACCCGCAATTTCTGCCGCTTTGCGATGGCTTGACCGTTCGTTCCAGAAAAGAGCGCGACACCAAGACCCTGCTGGTTGCCGATATGACGGTCGGCTACAAGGCGATCAGAGAAACCTTCACGACTCAGGTTCTTCTCAAACCTGAGGAATCGGCCATCGATGTGAAATATCTGGATGGGCCGTTCAAATATCTCGACAATCGCTGGCGTTTCGAACCCGGCGAAAATGGCGGCTGCTCGGTCTACTTCTTTATCGATTACGAGTTCAAAAGCCGTTTTCTGGGCGCCGTCATGGGCTCGATGTTCGACCGCGCTTTTCGCATGTTTGCGGAAGCCTTCGAAGCGCGTGCCGACAAGATCTATACGGATTGAGACAGTTCGATCAGCATCTCAAGGGATGTCTTGACCGTCGCGAGACGAACCGTGTCGCGACCCACATCTCCATACCGCATCTCCCGATGAAGGATACGCCCGGTCCGCGCCTTTGCAGCAATATGGACGAGACCGACCGGTTTGAGCGCCGACCCGCCGCCGGGACCGGCAATACCCGTGACCGCCATGGAGACATGCGCGCGTGATCGATAAAGCGCGCCATGCGCCATTTGAAGCGCGGTTTCCATGGAAACGGCACCGAAGGTTTCCAGCGTCAGGGCGCTGACCCCGAGCATGTCCATTTTGGCGTCGTTGGTGTAGGTGACGAAGCCACGGTCGACCACGGCAGATGACCCCGCGATCTCCGTCAGCGCTCCTGCGATCAGTCCGCCCGTGCAGCTCTCCGCCGTCGATAGCATGTGTCCCCGAGCGGTGAAGTCGGCCACGACCTTGCGTGCCAGCGTCTCTATGTCTGACGGAAACACGCTCATGCAGGCCTCTGGCGATAAACAACGGTCGCGGTTGCGATGGCGGCTATTCCCTCACGCCGACCGACAAAGCCGATGGTTTCATTGGTGGTTGCCTTCACCGAGCAACGGTCGAGTGAAATGTCCAGGATGTCGGCAAGGTTCTCACGCATCGCCTGCCGGTGCGGGCCGATCCGTGGCTCCTCGGCAATCAGTGAAACGTCGGCATTCATGATCGTGCCGCCATTGCCCCGCACGACCTTTGCCGCATGTTCCAGAAAAATGCGCGATGCAGCACCTTTCCACTGCGGGTCGGATGGCGGAAAATGATCGCCGATATCACCGGCGCCGCACGTTGCCAGCAACGCGTCCGTCAGGGCATGGAGCGCGACGTCTGCATCCGAGTGGCCGATAAGCTTCTGATCGTGCGGGATGAAGATGCCGCACAGTGTCACGCCATCGCCTTCACCCAGCTGATGCACATCGTAACCGTTGCCCGTGCGTACATCCGGCAACGCGGCGGAAAGTTTTTCGTCAGCCATGGCGATATCCCGTTTCAAAGTCAGTTTCACGTTATCGACGATGCCGTCCACCAGCTTCACCGGTGTGCCGGCCCATTCGGCAATCGCGGCATCGTCGGTAAAATCGATGCGACCGGAGGAGGTGGCATGTCTATGCGCCCGTAGAATGAGAGAATAATCGAAAGTTTGCGGTGTCTGCGCCGCGTATAGATTGCTGCGCGGCACGGTTTCTCCAACATAGCCATCATGGCCGCGCTTCAGGGTATCTGCGACCGGAACCGCAGGCAAAACGGCCTGCGCTCCTTCAGCAAGCGCGTTCGCGATCCGCTCCAGCAGATCGACATCGATAAAGGGGCGCACCGCATCATGGATCATGACATGGGTAACATCGCGCGCCTCAAGTGCTTCAAGCCCGGCCAGAACGGATTGCTGGCGCGTCGGCCCGCCTGTCACTCGGCTGATCCGATCATAGGCATTCAGTCTTTGGGCGATAGGTTCGAACAGGGCACGATCGTCGGCATGGGTGACGACCACGATGTGTGCAGATCGCTCCCACCCCAAAAATCGCGCGAGCGTGTGTTCGATAACGGCCTTTCCGCCGATGAGGCGATATTGCTTGGGACCTTCTTCCGGTGCGCCTGCGCGTTCTCCACGCCCTGCCGCCACCACGACGATACCGATTCTCATAGAGCCTTCCTGCATTGAACCCATGTCATTTATGCATTTCTTCATCGGTTTACTTCGGTGGTGTAGCGTTTTAGGAAAAGGATGACCAGTGGGAGACGCGCTGGCTTCTCAGGCATCATCGACACGTATGATCTCTTCACACAGCGACAAAACGGCAAGTCAAAAAAACACACGCTTATATCAGTGAAAGTGCTTGGCAAGAGCACGAACACTGTCTAAAAATAATGCAAATTTAAAAAATGCATGAAAGTTGACCATTTGCTTAATTTGAAGCTGTCAGACCCGTTTCAGATCGGAACCGCCACCGTTCGCAACCGGGCGGTGCTTGCGCCCATGTCTGGTGTGACCGATTTGCCGTTTCGTCAGCTTGCCTGGCGCTTCGGTGCCGGTCTTGTGGTGACGGAAATGGTGGCCAGTCGTGAGCTCGTTGCCAATCGCGGAGAATCATGGGCCCGACTGAAGAATGCGGGCATGGTTCCGCATATGGTACAGCTTGCCGGGCGCGAGGCCTACTGGATGGCGGAGGCCGCAAAAATCTCCGCAGATAATGGCGCCGGGATCATCGACATCAACATGGGGTGCCCTGCCAAGAAAGTCACAGGCGGATTGTCCGGCTCGGCTCTCATGCGGGAGCCCGATCATGCTTTGACGCTGATCGAGGCGACGGTCAAAGCGGCGAATGTACCGGTCACATTGAAAATGCGGCTGGGCTGGGATGATTCGTCCATCAACGCCCCGGAGATCGCAACGCGTGCAGAGGCGGCAGGCGTGAAGCTCATCACCATTCACGGTCGCACACGCATGCAGTTTTATGAAGGTCGTGCCAATTGGGATGCGATCAAGGCCGTGCGCGACGTGATCTCCGTGCCTCTCATCGCCAACGGCGATGTGGAAACGAATGCCGATGCCTGCGAAATCCTGCGCCGTTCTGGCGCGGATGCCGTCATGGTCGGGCGGGGCGCACAGGGGCAGCCCTGGCTGCCAGCTGTTCTGGCAGGCCACGCGCCGCCGATGCCGGAGCAGATCGCTGATATCGCCGTCGAACATTATGAATTGATGCTGGAATTTTACGGCATCGAAGCCGGTCTTCGCCATGCGCGCAAGCATCTTGGATGGTATCTCGATCGATTTGCGCCTGACATGAAGACAGATGACAAGGTTGACATCATGACATCGAAGAATACGGGGCAGGTGATAGCCCTGCTGCGCTCGGCCCTACAACAGGGAGCAGAACGATCTGCTGCGAGGCGGGCCGCATGAGTGCCGAGACTGCACCCCCCGGTGGCAGCAATGTGCTGGCCATGGCTGTTCTCAATGCCGTTCAAAACCCGGTGATACTGGTCGATGGAGAGGGCTTCATTGCGTTTGCCAACTGGGAGGCAGAGGCATTTTTCGGCGCAAGTGCCACGCATCTGGCGCGCTACCGCATTTCGACCTTCATTCCCTTTGGAAGCCCACTGCTGGCCCTGATCGATCAGGTGCGCGAGCGCCGTGCGCCGGTCAATGAGTACCGCGTCGATTTGTCGTCGCCGCGTCTTGGTCAGGACAAGCTGGTGGACCTATACGTCGCGCCCGTTGTTAGCGAACCGGGTTCGGTTGTGGTTGTGTTCCAGGAACGGTCCATGGCCGACAAGATCGATCGTCAATTGACGCATCGTGCCGCAGCCCGCTCCGTGACGGGGCTGGCGTCGATGCTGGCCCATGAAATCAAGAACCCGCTTTCGGGCATTCGGGGTGCGGCGCAGCTGCTTGAGACATCCGTTCCTGATGAAGACCGCGCTCTGACCCGGTTGATCTGCGATGAGACCGACCGCATCGTCTCTCTGGTGGATCGTATGGAGATTTTCTCCGACGAGCGCCCCGTGGACCGCATGCCGATCAACATTCACTCGGTGTTGGACCACGTGAAGGCGGTGGCAAAAGCTGGCTTTGCGCGCAATGTGAAGATCAGCGAACACTACGATCCGTCCTTGCCGCCCGTCTATGCCAATCGTGATCAACTGGTGCAGGTCTTCCTCAATCTGGTCAAGAACGCCGCCGAAGCGGTCAGCAACCAGCAGGATGGCGAAATCATTCTGACGACCGCCTATCGCCCCGGCATTCGTCTGTCTGTCGCGGGGACGCGTGAGCGCATTTCGCTGCCGCTGGAATTTTGCGTGGTCGACAACGGTCCGGGTGTTCCGTCAGATCTCGTGCCGCATCTTTTCGACCCTTTCATTACCACCAAAACCAACGGTTCGGGTCTGGGCCTTGCCCTCGTTGCCAAACTCATCGGTGCCCATGGCGGCATCGTGGAATGCGACAGCCAGAACCATCGTACGACTTTCCGCGTCTTGATGCCCGTTTCTCCGGAAGTGGCGGTAGACGACAGCATTTTGCCGAACCCGACAGGACTTAATCGATGACAGCAACGATTCTTGTGGCCGATGACGACGCGGCCATCCGCACCGTCCTTAATCAGGCTCTCAGCCGTGCCGGATACGATGTACGCATCACCTCCAACGCGGCGACGCTATGGCGCTGGATTTCTGCGGGTGAGGGCGATCTTGTCGTGACCGACGTCGTCATGCCGGACGAAAACGCATTCGATCTTCTTCCTCGAATCAAAAAGGCCCGACCAGATCTGCCGGTGCTGGTCATGAGCGCCCAGAACACTTTCATGACCGCCATCAAGGCCTCTGAAAAAGGTGCCTATGATTATCTGCCCAAGCCGTTTGATCTGACGGAGCTGATCGCCATTATCGGTCGCGCTCTGTCCGAGCCAAAGCGCAAGCCTGCCAAGCTCGATGACGACATGCAAGACGGCATGCCGCTGGTAGGACGGTCCGCCGCCATGCAGGAGATCTACCGCGTCCTGGCGAGGCTGATGCAGACGGATTTGACGCTGATGATCACGGGTGAGTCGGGCACGGGCAAGGAGCTTGTGGCGCGCGCGCTTCATGATTACGGCAAACGCCGCAACGGCCCTTTCGTTGCGATCAATATGGCTGCGATTCCCCGGGACCTTATCGAGTCGGAACTTTTCGGTCACGAAAAGGGAGCTTTTACCGGCGCGCAGAACCGCTCCACCGGTCGCTTCGAACAGGCTGAGGGTGGGACGCTGTTTCTCGATGAAATCGGCGATATGCCGATGGATGCCCAGACCCGTCTTCTGCGGGTGTTGCAGCAGGGCGAGTACACCACCGTTGGCGGCCGGACGCCCATCCGCACCGATGTTCGCATCGTCGCCGCGACCAACAAGGATTTGAAGACCTCGATCAATCAGGGTCTGTTTCGCGAAGACCTCTATTACCGTCTCAACGTCGTGCCGTTGCGCCTGCCCCCGCTGCGTGACCGTGCGGAAGACATTCCCGACCTTGTCCGCCACTTCATCCAGACGGGTGAAAAGGAAGGGCTGGAGGGTAAGCGCTTCGAGACCGAAGCGTTGGAACTGATGAAGGCCTATGCCTGGCCGGGGAACGTTCGTGAGTTGGAAAACCTCATCCGTCGTCTGATGGCGCTCTATCCACAGGAAGTAATCACGCGCGAAATCATCGAACAGGAGCTTCAGTCCGATGTCGCTGACAGTCCGATTGATCGGACAGCCGTGCGCAACGGCTCGTTGACGATCTCCCAGGCCGTGGAAGAAAATATGCGCGATTACTTTTCCGGGTTTGGCGAAAGCCTGCCTCCGCCGGGTCTTTATGATCGCGTTTTACGGGAAATGGAATATCCCCTCATACTTGCTGCACTGACAGCGACGCGTGGCAACCAGATCAAGGCTGCGGATTTGCTGGGACTGAACCGAAATACGTTGCGCAAGAAAATCCGGGAACTGGGTGTATCGGTCTACAGGAGCTCAAGAACAGCCTGAGTCTGTTGACAAGGCGTGTGTGTCGTTGCATTTTCGCCACAAAGTGTTGCTTGAAAATCACGGGAGCGTCCGGATTCGTCGAAGAGCGGCGTTCTCTCTTGCAAGACGATAATGTCGCATAAAGCGGCTTGGGAAATGATCGATGCGCAAACCTGTCGCCGATAAGGTTTCCGACCGTGCGTCGGCCGATATAGTCATTGCCGACCGGCGGATGTCATTTGCCTTCCCCGGACTGGTACTCGCCGGCGTTGCGCTGATCTGTGCGATGTTGACCCTGTTCGTGCTGCTCGGATTGACCCCGATTGCGCCGACGACAAACGTGGTCATCGCTTCGGTCATCATCAATTCGCTGTTCGTCATCGGACTGATGTACCTCATCGGTCGCGAAATAAATCGTCTCATGAAAGCGCGGCGACGGGGCAGGGCGGCGGCGCGCCTGCATGTGAGAATCGTCGCTCTCTTCTCCATCGTCGCGATTACCCCCGCCGTTCTGGTGGCGATCTTTGCGAGTATTACGCTCAATGTCGGTCTCGACCGTTGGTTTGCCCTGCGCACCCAGGCCATCGTCGATTCGTCCAGCAATATCGCCCAAGCCTATATGCTCGAAAATGCTGGCTATTTGCAGGGCCAGACGCTGTCCATGGCGACTGACCTCGACCGCAACCGCGCACTTTTCTATCTTGACCGCACTGGCTTTGTCGAGCTGATGACGCGGCAGGCCAAGGGCCGCGGGCTGCTCGGCGCGTTTCTCGTGCAACAGGATGGCGATGCGGTCGTCCAGGCCGACATCAAGACAGAGCGCCCCCTTCCAGCCATTCCGCAGGATGCCCTGCAAAAGGCTGGTGCTGGTCAGCCTACCCTCATTCCTCCCGGTGTCACCAATCTCGTTGGCGCCATCATCAAACTTGAGGGCATCGGCGGAACGTTTCTTTACACCGTGCGTGCTGTTGATCCGAAGGTGATGTCTGCCATGCGGCTGATGGAGGAAAACCGTGCAGAGTATAACGCGATGGAGGCGGGCCGTGCACCATTGCAAATTGCATTTGCGATTCTCTATCTCGGTTTCGCGCTCATCGTTCTTCTTGCTGCCATCTGGACCGCCATCGCCGTTGCGGACCGTATCGTGCGTCCCATTCGCCTTCTGATCAGTGCGGCCGACAGTGTCGCTATGGGCAACATGCATGTGCTTGTACCCGTCCGTGCAGCCGATGGAGATGTCGGTAGACTTGCGCGAACCTTCAACAAGATGATTGGTGAAATTCGCAGCCAGCAGGACGAAATCATCGAGGCCAAGGATGATATCGACAATCGCCGTCGCTTCATCGAGGCGGTGCTATCGGGGGTGACGGCGGCTGTGATCGGCGTCGACGAATATCGCAACATCACGATTGCCAACCCCTCGGCAGAAGAGTTTCTGGCTGTCTCCTCCGAACAGCTGGTGGGTTCACCGCTGGTCGAGATCGCCCCTGAAATCGAGCATGTTGTGACGGAAGCCGCAGCGTCCGCACGGATGGATTTCCGACACCAGATCAACATCATCAGGCGCGGTAAGGAGCGCACGTTGAACGTTCAGGTGACGCGGGAGGATGCTCGTGATGGCCACGAATCCTACGTCATTACGCTCGATGACATCACCGATCTCGTCATCGCCCAACGCTCGACCGCATGGTCGGAAGTGGCACGGCGAATCGCGCATGAGATCAAAAATCCGCTGACACCGATTCAGCTTTCGGCAGAGCGCATCAAACGTCGCTTCGGCAAGCAGATACATGATGAAACAGACCGGGCGGTGTTCGATCAGTGCACAGACACGATTGTGCGCCAGGTTGGCGATATCGGTCGCATGGTGGACGAATTCTCTGCCTTTGCGCGCATGCCCAAGCCGACCAAGGAGATGTCAGATTTGCGGACAATCCTCAAGGACGCCACATTCCTCAGGGAAATGGGTGCAGCGCATGTCAAATTCGCAACCGAACTGGGCGATGAGCCGCTTGAGGGGATGTTTGATTCACGCATGCTCGAGCAGGCCTTTGGCAATCTCATCAAAAATGCCACGGAGGCGATCGAGTCGGTTGAAACGAGCGATGCGCCTCGCGAAGGGAGAGTCCTGGTCAGGGCGTCTTTTGATGAGGAAAACAACCGGTTTATCGCAGATGTGATTGATAATGGTCGTGGTTTGCCAGTCGAAAACCGTCATCGCATCCTAGAGCCATACATGACGATGCGCGAGAAGGGCACAGGCCTTGGTCTGGCCATCGTCAAGAAGATCATTGAAGAACACGGCGGTCATCTGGAATTGCATGATGCGCCGACCGATTTCGATCAAGGCCATGGCGCCATGATCAGAGTGCTGCTGCCGCGTGTCGAAGTGGCGCTCAGCGAGAGAGACAAGGAAGTTGCATATGGCGTCTGATATTCTGGTCGTAGATGACGAAGCGGATATCCGCGAAATCGTAGCCGGTATTCTGTCCGACGAAGGCCACGAGACACGGATGGCCTTCGACAGCGACAGTGCGCTGGCGGCGATTTCCGAGCGCGTTCCCAGGCTGATTTTTCTCGATATCTGGATGCAGGGTAGCAAGCTGGACGGTCTGGCGCTGCTGGACGAGATCAAGAGCCGTCATCCCGAGCTTCCCGTCGTGATGATTTCGGGTCATGGCAATATCGAGACGGCAGTCAATGCCATCAAGCGCGGCGCCTTTGATTTTATCGAGAAGCCGTTTAAAGCCGACCGTCTGATTCTGATTGCCGAGCGGGCGCTTGAAAACTCCAAGCTCAAACGCGAGGTTTCAGAGCTGAAAAAACGCGCCGGAGATGCCGTCGAGCTTATCGGCGCATCGCTCGCCGTCTCGCAGCTGCGCCAAACCATCGACCGTGTTTCGCCGACCAATAGCCGCATCATGATTCTTGGTCCATCCGGTTCCGGCAAGGAACTCGTGGCGCGCATGATCCATAAGAAGTCCTCGCGGGCGACCGGACCCTTCGTTGCTCTGAATGCCGCGACGATCACGCCTGACCGCATGGAAATTGCGCTTTTCGGCACCGAAGGCCTTCCTGGTCAGCCACGAAAGGTGGGCGCGCTGGAAGAGGCGCATCGCGGCGTTCTTTATCTGGATGAAGTCGGAGAAATGCCACGCGAAACGCAAAACAAGATCCTGCGTGTGCTTGTCGACCAGCAATTCGAGCGTGTCGGTGGCGGCAAGCGCGTGAAGGTGGATGTGCGTATCATCTCGTCCACGGCCCATAATCTGGAAGGATTGATTGCCGACGGGCTGTTTCGTGAAGATTTATATCACCGTCTTGCCGTGGTTCCGGTTAAGGTTCCGGCCCTTTCAGAACGTCGCGAAGATATTCCGTTTCTTGTCGATATGTTCATGCGCCAGATTTCCGAACAGGCGGGCATTCGGCCACGCAAGATCGGGGATGACGCGATGGCCGTGCTTCAGACGCACGACTGGCCGGGCAATATCCGCCAGCTTCGCAACAATATCGAGCGGCTCATGATTCTTGCACGCCCCGATAATGTCGAGACGCCGATTTCTGCCGATATGCTGCCTGCCGATATTGGCGACATGCTGCCGAAGATCGCGGCGCAAGGCGACCAGCACATCATGACGCTTCCCTTGCGCGAAGCGCGTGAAATGTTCGAGCGGGATTATCTGGTGGCGCAGATCAACCGGTTTGGCGGCAATATTTCCCGCACGGCGGAATTTGTCGGCATGGAGCGTTCTGCTTTGCATCGGAAACTGAAGTCGCTTGGCGTCTGACGATCCTGAATTTGCTGTTCTGGCCTGTAGAGAGAGCGTATGAAAGTCATCATTTGCGGCGCAGGCCAGGTGGGTTACGGCATTGCGGAGCAATTGTCGCGGGAAGATAACGAGGTGTCCGTTATCGATACCTCAGCCGCTCTGATTGCAACCATCACCGAAACGCTGGATGTACGCGGATATGTCGGGCATGGCTCGCACCCGGACATGCTCGCGAAAGCGGGTGCCGATCAGGCAGATATGATCATCGCCGTGACGCTATACGATGAAATCAACATCGTTGCCTGCGAAGTCGCGCACGCGTTGTTCAGTGTGCCCACGAAGGTCGCTCGCATCCGTGACCAGAGCTACCTCCAGCCGGAATATGGCGATCTGTTCAGCCGCGAAAACATGTCCATCGATGTGACGATTTCACCCGAGATCGAAGTTGGCAAGATGGTGCTGCGGCGTATCGCGTTCCCGGGCGCGACGGATGTGGTGCGTTTTGCGGACGACAATGTCTCCATGCTGGCCATTGAGTGCATGGAAGACTGCCCTGTCGTCAATACGCCCTTGCAGCAGCTCAGCCATCTCTTCCCAGACCTGATTGCAACGGTTGTGGGTGTCTATCGCAACGGACATCTGAAAGCCGTCGATTCGTCGGAGCAGCTGCGTACCGGTGATCTGGCCTACGTGATCTGCCAGCGCCAACACGCGCGCCGTACGCTTGGTCTTTTCGGCCACGAGGAGAAGGAAGCAGCCCGGATCGTTATAGCAGGCGGCGGTAACATCGGCCAATATGTGGCGCGCTGCATCGAAGACGTTCAGCCGAAAACGCGTGTAAAGATCATTGAGGCCGACCGCGAACGCGCCATCGCGGCATCCGAGAAACTCAACTCGACAATCGTGCTGAATGGATCGGTTTTGGACCAGAAAATCCTCCACCAGGCGGATATTCAGGATGCAGACCTGATCGTGACGCTGACCAACAACGATCAGACCAATATTCTGGGCGCTGTCATGGCGAAGCAACTTGGTTGCAAATCCAATCTCGCACTTCTGAACGGCCCATCATTTCACGATGTCGCGAAGTCTTTGGGTCTGGATGCCTATATCAATCCGCGTGCTGTCACCATTTCTCGTGTCCTGCAACATGTTCGGAAAGGTCGCATTCGTTCCGTCTATGCGGTGCAACGCGGCAATGGCGAAATTATCGAGGCCGAAGCGTTGGATACGTCGCCTCTGGTGGGGCAGGCGCTTCGCGATATGGAGTTGCCGGATGGTGTTCGCATCGGCGTCATCTATCGGGACAAAACCGTGATACGCCCGGACGGCGGGACCAAAATCAAGGCGAGAGATCGCGTTGTCCTGTTTGCGTCATCGGATGCAGTGCGTGAGGTGGAACAGCTATTCCGAGTATCAATTCAATATTTCTAAAATATTGTGTATGAAGCAAAAAAGCTCATCCTCGTAAATCCGGGTAAGTTTTTCGACATTGCGGAACAGATCGTGATTTGATACCAGAGTTGCTGATCGGCTGACACGGGGACGCGGTTCGGCCGATCCTATTATTGATTATGCATTCCCGGTCTCCCATCCGGGCAAAAAAGAAAGAAGCGGCGCCATGGCGGAACGTTCTCAAAACCTGCAAGATCTTTTCCTGAACACAGTTCGCAAGCAGAAGATTTCGCTGACAATATTTCTCATTAACGGTGTTAAGCTGACGGGTGTGGTGACATCCTTCGATAATTTCTGTGTTCTTCTTCGCCGTGACGGACACTCCCAGCTCGTCTACAAGCATGCGATTTCGACCATCATGCCGGGCCAGCCGATGCAGATGTTTGAATCGGAAGAAGGCGCCGCTTGAATTAGCGGCCACGACGACAATACGACAGTCATGATTATACCGACAACGGAACCTTGAGCTAGGTTCCGTTGTTTTTCGGCGCATGCGCTCTTATATCTTGATGGAGCGATTTCTTTACGATCCGAAAGGTGCGGGCACATTTCTACACGCGATACATCGAATGAATCCATCATCCCGGAACTGGAAAAGCGTCGGGATGACATGCGCGCCGTTGTCATCATCCCGGTCTTGAAGCAGGGGCGTGCGCCACAGGAAGCCTCCGCGACGACGCCCCCCCGTTCGATGGAAGCGAAACTTGAAGAAGCCAAGGGCCTGGCGCTTGCCATTGACCTTCACGTGGCTCAAGGCTTGATCGTGCCGGTCAACCAGCCACGCCCGGGTACGCTGTTCGGCAGCGGGAAGATTGAGGAAATCGGTCAGCTTCTGGACGAAACCGATTCCGGGCTGGTCATCATCGATCATCCGTTGACGCCTGTTCAGCAGCGCAATCTCGAAAAAGAGTGGAACGCCAAAGTCATAGACCGCACCGGTCTCATTCTGGAGATATTTGGCCGTCGCGCCTCTACCAAAGAAGGCACGCTTCAGGTCGATCTTGCCCATCTGAATTATCAGAAAGGTCGTCTGGTCAGAAGCTGGACCCACCTTGAGCGACAGCGCGGTGGTGCTGGCTTCATGGGCGGCCCCGGTGAAACGCAGATCGAAGCTGACCGTCGCTTGCTGCAGGATCGCATCGTCAAACTAGAGCGCGAACTGGAGCAGGTCGTTCGCACGCGCCAACTTCATCGCGCCAAGCGCCGCAAGGTGCCGCATCCAATCGTGGCGCTTGTCGGTTACACCAATGCCGGAAAATCAACTCTCTTCAACCGCGTGACTGGCGCTGGTGTGCTGGCTGAAGACATGCTTTTTGCCACGCTCGATCCGACATTGCGCCGCATGAAATTGCCGCATGGTCGTACCGTCATCATGTCCGATACGGTGGGTTTCATCTCCGATCTCCCGACTCACCTGGTCGCAGCGTTCCGCGCGACACTGGAAGAAGTTCTGGAGGCCGACCTTATCCTTCATGTGCGCGACATGGCTGATCCTGATAATGGTGCGCAATCGTCTGACGTTCTTCGCATTCTGAACGATCTCGGAATCGACGAGAAGGTCGCCGATACCCGGATCATTGAAGTCTGGAACAAGGTCGACAGGTTGGATCAGGAAACGCACGACGCCATCATGCACAAGGCTGAAGGACGCGCCAACGTCCGCGCTGTCTCGGCCATCACAGGCGAGGGCGTCGATGCCCTGATGGACGAAATCTCGCAGCGGCTCTCAGGCGTTCTGGTGACAAGTTCTGTTGTGCTCGACGTCGATCAGCTTCACCTGCTGTCATGGGTCTATAGCAATGCCATCGTCGATGGACGCCAGGATAACGAAGACGGCTCTGTCACGCTGGACGTTCGT
This sequence comes from Rhizobium skierniewicense, assembly GCF_014196515.1. Taxonomy (GTDB): domain Bacteria; phylum Pseudomonadota; class Alphaproteobacteria; order Rhizobiales; family Rhizobiaceae; genus Agrobacterium; species Agrobacterium skierniewicense. The sequence goes on from NZ_JACIDV010000008.1 coordinate 46,350, forward strand.
CTTTCAGACCCGCAAGCGCTTGAACTGGACAGAAGACTTGGTCACCCGAACAAATCCACGTCAGAAGAGAGTGAAGCCTAGAAATCCGGTTCCGCGCGCATTGGAGTTTTCCTATAAAAAGCAAGGCGAGCCGCGATTTTGCTCTAACTTTCCGGTTGAGATTGGGAAAATTTGCTATTTCAGGGTTTATTACCAGGTTCTGATAAGTTTTTGATTCCATCAATCACCACTATTTAGTTAGACTTTCGTAATGAAATCCATGTGATACCATCGGCTCGTTCTCACGAGCTGATGAATATGCAAGCTTTAGATCTCAATACCGTTATGCTGCTCCACAAGCTTTCTTTCTTTGTGGCTGGGCTTTGCTTTTTATACGTACGCTCCCAGTCGCGTGAAAGTGTGGGGCTCGGGTTTCTGGCTGCGGGTTTCTTTCTGGTCGCGATGGCAACAACACTGCTCGGAATCGGCAAGATTTTCGCGGATTACACCGATGCCTTATCCTTAGCCGGTAACTTTGCCGGGTTGGTCGGATATTCCATCTTCTGGATTGGAATGTGCCGAATTAGTCGGCAACGCCTGAGGCGCCGCGAATGGTTCGTGTTATGCTTGCCCGTCGCCGTCTGTGTCACCTTGCTTGTTACAGGCGGATACCACTCGACCGAAATCCGGACGATTGTCTTTCAGATTACGGCAGCGTCTCTGCTATTCGCCGCAGCCTTCACTGTTTTTGCGGATCGGATCGTCGAGCCGCTTCCGGTTCGAAAAGCGCTTGCAGCAACGATCATGTTTGCTTCGTTCCTCAGCGTCTTGATTGCCATCGGTATTCTTTTTCCAAGCATTGCGTATGTCTCCCCACGAAACGCGTTCTTCATCTCCATCATTTGCCATTTTGCCATTGCCGTCTTCGTTCTGGCATTGGTGAAGGAACGCGCGGAGGAGGGGTTACAGCGGCTTGTCGGTCTCGATGTCTTGACGGGCGTTCCGAACAGGCGGTCGTTTTCCTCCCGTCTTCCAGAGCTGATGCGCCAAGGTGATACAATCGTGATGATCGACATCGATCACTTCAAGCGCATCAATGACGGCTTTGGACATCTGGCAGGCGACGAAATCCTGATCCGGGTCGCTCAAGAATTGGCGAACCGCATTCGTCCGAATGAAAGCTTCGCCCGTTTCGGTGGAGAGGAGTTCATCCTCTATATTCCTGCAAAGGACGACGCCGACGCAATAACTTTTGCCGAAACGATTCGGCAGATGGTCAGTTCGATCAAGCATTCCATAGAAGACCAGAAAGTCGTCGCAACACTCAGCATGGGGCTTGCCGTTTGCGAAGGCAAAAGCTGTTCTCCGCTGGCTCTGATGAAACGTGCCGACACAGCGCTTTACGCATCGAAAGCCGCCGGCCGGGACAGGCTGACCGTTTACAGCGAGGGGGATGCCGAACGCCCGCAAGATGTGAGGCACGCGAGCTGATAGGCTCCCTACGGCTCAATCTGGCGCTCGATCGCCTTTGCCGATTGCCACAGTTCCTCCATCCGCTCCAGTGTTGCCGCCTCGAGCGTTTCGCCATTTTCGCTGAGCGATGTCTCGATGTGGCGGAAGCGGCGGCGGAACTTGGTGTTGGTGCCGCGCAGGGCGTTTTCCGGGTCTGTCTTGACGTGACGCCCCACGTTGACGAGGGCAAATAGCAGATCGCCCAGTTCGTCGGTTACCTTTTCCGGTTTGCCCGACGCCAGAGCCTCTCGCAGTTCGGCGATTTCCTCTTCGATTTTATCAAGGATGGGCTCGGGTGCCGACCAGTCGAAGCCAACCTGTGCCGCCTGTTCCTGAAGTTTCAACGCTTCCGTCAGAGATGGCTGCGTGCGCTGGATCGATCCCAGAAACCCGGTTTTGAAATCCTCGGTCATTCCGCGCGCGGCACGACGCTCGGCACGTTCCCGCTTCTCCTCAGCCTTGATAACATTCCATTGGATTTTAACCGATTCCGGCGTGTCAGCGTCAGAGACATCAAACACATGCGGGTGGCGGCGGATCATTTTCGATGTCACGGCCTCGACCACATCGCCAAATGAAAACGCACCCATTTCCTCGGCAATGCGGGAATGAAACACCACCTGCAACAACAGGTCGCCAAGCTCTTCGCACAGATCGTCCAAATCGTTGCGCTCTATGGCGTCGGCGACCTCGTAGGCCTCCTCGACTGTGTAGGGCTTTATCGTTTCAAACGTCTGCACGATATCCCAAGGGCACCCCGTTTCGGGTTGCCGCAATGCTTCCATTATCTCGATGAGACGGGAGATATCCTTCGAGGGTTCCATATGCTGGCTGCTTTCTGCTGCTGGTTCAGTTCAGGGGAATTTCATTTTCAGCCTTGGAGGACTGATAGTTTGCCGACAGGTCTGCGTAAATTTTCTTGATACGGGCGACCTGATCTTCAAGATATATCTTGCGCTGCGCCTCTTCGGTCTCAACCAGATCGGTGACGAAATACGACGTCCAGAACGCATTGCTGCGCCTGTAGCCGCCTGGCTCCAGTCCAAAGACTTCTTTCAGAATTTTCAGATCATGCGGGATAGCGAAGGCATCACGTGAATCTTCATGGCTGAAGAAAGAATAGAAATTATCGAACCCGGCCCATGTTATGGCTGACATACACATTGTGCAGGGTTCATGGGTGGAAAGAAAGATCAGCTCTTTAGGATCCGGCTTTTCACCCAATTCATGAAAGCGCTTCAGCGTATGGACTTCACCATGCCACAAGGGGTTTTCCAGCTCATTGTTGGTTTCCGCCACCACGAGCGACAGGTCTGATTTGCGCAATATTGCGGCGCCGAAGATCTTGTTGCCCAGTGCGACGCCCTGTTTGGTCAGCGGCAGAATATCGTTCTCGATGACATCGAGAAGACGAGAGGCGATCGTGTGTTCAGTCAAGGTATGTTCCTGTTCAATTGGAGCCTCATCATTGGGCATTCGACAGCAAATATCGCCAGAAAAATGCACAAAATTTGTAGATAATAGTTGGAATTACAACAGTGTGACGAATTCGAGCCACCGGTCGCTTTTCCTCCAAATCAGCGCTTGCCGAGAAATAAAAATCTACTGCAATATAGCAATGGAATTTCTGTACCTTCAATCCTGACGCATGATCGGACATAAGTATGGGTATGCTTACGAACGCCCCAGACAAAGCTGACCATCGGCTTACGACTTTTCCTGCTTTTTTCAAGGTGGAGAAGCGTCCCGTCGCGGTTTTTGGAAATGGCGATGAGGCGTTCGCCAAGGTCCGTCTTCTGCTTAACACAAGCGCTGATATTCGCGCGTTTGCCGACGCTCCGCAGGATGACTACGCGGCCTTGCTGGGGCAGGGACATGTGACGCATCACCTGCTGCCTTTTTCGCCGGAACTCGTTGAGGGTATGGTCCTCGTTTTTGCGGCGACCGGTGAAGAAGCGCTCGACCGTCAGATTGTCGATGCTGCTCGTTCTAGATCAATTCCCGCAAATGCCGTGGATCAGCCCGGTTACTGCGACTTCTACACACCGGGCCTGGTGTCCCGCGCGCCCCTTGCCGTTGCCATCTGTACCGAAGGTGCGGGGCCGGTTTTGGGTCAGATCGTCCGTGCGCGGATCGATCAGATGCTGGCGCCGTCTCTTGGTCGGCTTGCCCGTCTGGCGATCGAGTACCGGGATGCGGCTGAACAGAATATCCCCAAGGGTGCTTTGCGTCGAAATTTCTGGCGGCGTTTCTTCTCTGGCAGCGTCGCCGATTCCGTTGCCCTGAACGATATCGACGCGGCGCATGACGCTGCTGCACATCTGCTGGCGTCGCCCGAGCGTCCTGAAGGCTACGTCTGGCTGGTCGGCGCGGGTCCGGGTGCCGAAGATTTGCTGACATTGCGCGCCCAGCGCGTCCTGATGCAGGCTGATGTCATTGTCTACGACGCGTTGGTACCACAGGAAATCGTGAACATGGGCCGACGCGATGCAGAGCGCCTTTCGGTCGGCAAGCGCAAGGGCTGTCACTCGAAATCGCAGTCCGACATCAACAGGCTTTTGGTGACATTGGGTGAGGAGGGCAAGCGCATTGTCCGTCTCAAGTCCGGCGACCCGCTTGTCTACGGTCGTGCAGCCGAGGAAATGGCGGCGTTGCGGGAGGCCGGCATTGGTTACGAGATCGTGCCGGGCATCACCTCAGCGTTTGCGGCTGCCGCCGATTTTGAATTGCCGCTGACGCTGCGTGGCGTTGCGTCTTCGCTGATTTTTACCACCGGTCACGATCTCGCGGGAGACATCCTGCCGGACTGGGCGCGTCTGGCGGTGTCGGGTGCGACGATTGCGGTCTATATGGGCCGTTCGGTCGCCGCATCAGTGGCAACTCGGCTGATGAATGCTGGCCTTAATGGAGATACGACGGTTGCTGTCATCGAAAATGCCAGCAGGTCCTATCGCCGCCTTATGCATGGGACACTAAAGGATCTACCCGACCTGGAACATCGCGACGAACTGACCGGTCCGGTCATGGTTATCATCGGCGATGCAGTTGCGGGTGCGAATTTCGAACGGTCGGAAGCGTTGGCATCTACCGATGTCCTTTCTGATCCAAAGCAGGAGTATGCAAATGGTTGACAAGGTTCTGACAGCCAACCGTCTCGATGACGGCATCGCCGTATGGCTCGATGCGAACGGTGTCTGGAACGAAGATCTCCAGTCAGCGCTCGTTGCCCGTCACGCTGAGGCGGAAGCCTCGCTCGAAGAGATTGGCAAGCGCGATTTTTCCGCCAATAAGGTGGTGGATGTGAACATCGTCGACGTGACCGAAGAGAACGGCCTGTTGTGGCCGACACGCCTGCGTGAACGCATCCGCGCTGCTGGCCCAACCATTCCATACGCCGACGGCTTCAAGGCAGCCGACGCGGCGTTCATTGCAGTCTGAGGAATATCATGTACCGCTACGACGAGTTCGACCACGCTTTTGTCCAAGGTCGCGTGGAGCAATTCCGCGATCAGGTGGAACGACGCCTTTCAGGTGAGCTGGCGGAAGACGCTTTCAAGCCGCTGCGCCTGATGAACGGCGTTTATTTGCAGCTGCATGCCTATATGCTGCGCGTCGCCATTCCCTACGGCACCCTGAATGCCAAGCAAATGCGGATGCTGGCGCATATCGCTCGCAAGTACGATCGAGGGTACGGCCACTTTACCACGCGCCAAAACATTCAATACAACTGGCCGCGCCTTGCTGATACACCAGATATCCTGGCTGAACTGGCAAGCGTCGAAATGCACGCATTGCAAACATCCGGCAATTGCATACGCAACGTCACGGCTGATCACTTTGCCGGCGCTGCGGCCGATGAAGTTGCCGATCCGCGCCCCTATGCGGAAATCCTGCGTCAATGGTCATCCGTACACCCGGAGTTTTCCTTCCTGCCACGCAAGTTCAAGATTGCCGTCACGGGTGCAGAGAAGGATCGCGCTGCCATTCAGGTGCATGACATCGGTTTGCATTTGAAGAAGAACGAAAAGGGCGACATTGGCTTTGCCGTTTATGTCGGTGGCGGGCAGGGCAGAACACCGATGATCGCCAAAAAGATCAACGACTTCTTGCCAGAAGAAGATTTGCTGTCTTACACGACTGCGATCATGCGTGTTTATAACCTGCACGGCCGTCGCGACAACAAGTACAAGGCGCGCATCAAGATCCTCGTTCACGAAACGGGTGCTGAGGAGCTCGCGCGTCAGGTAGAAGCAGAATTTGCTCAGCTGAAAAATGGTGAGCTGAAACTGCCAGATGGCGATATCGCGGCCATCACGTCCTATTTCGCGCTGCCGGATTTGAAGGCGCGTCCTGAGGGATGGGAAAGTCTGGCTCGCTGGAAAAAGGCAGATATGGATTTTGCCCGCTGGGTGGACCAGAACGTCCAGCCGCACCAGAACCCGGATTACGGCATGGTGACGGTTTCGTTGAAGCCCATTGGCGGCATTCCCGGCGATGCCTCCGACGCGCAGATGGATTTGATTGCCGACATCGCCGAAGAATACGCTTTTGATGAAATTCGCATCAGCCACGAACAGAATATCATTCTTCCGCATGTGGCGTTGGCCGATCTGGAACCCGTCTATCGTGCCCTTCTGGGGTCAGGTCTCGCGACTGCGAATGCCGGGTTGATTACCGATATCATCGCCTGTCCGGGCCTGGATTATTGCGCGCTGGCCAATGCGCGCTCTATTCCGGTCTCGCAGGAAATCTCCAATCGCTTTGGTTCGCCGGAACGTCAGGCCGAGATTGGTGAACTGAAGATCAAGATTTCCGGCTGCATCAATGCCTGTGGCCACCATCATGTCGGCCATATCGGTCTGCTCGGTGTAGAAAAGAAGGGCGCTGAACTCTACCAGATCACGCTGGGTGGATCGGGCGACGAGAACTCGTCCATCGGTGAAATCATCGGTCGTGGTTTTGAGCCGGAGAAGGTAACGGACGCGGTGGAGACCATCGTCGATACTTACCTTGGCCTGCGCTTGTCGAAAGAAGAGACGTTTCTTCAGGCCTATCGCCGCGTCGGCGCGCAGCCTTTCAAGGAAGCGCTCTATCCGGCAGCCGCCGCAGCCGCATAAGGAACAGCAGGATGACGAAAATCTGGAACGAAAGCGGCTTCGTGGAGAACGATCCGTGGGTCATCGAGACCGAAGAGGTCACGGCGCAGGACGGCCAACAGGCGGTTCTGAGCCTCGATGCCTTCATTTCGCGCGCCGAGGAAAGCAATGATATCGGTCTTGGTGTTCTCGTGACACCGGCGGATGACGTCGAAAAGCTGCGTCCCTTCATCGACCGCATTGCCCTGGTTGCTGTCAGCTTTCCGGCGTTCAGCGATGGTCGCGGCTTCAGCCACGCGTCTCTGTTGCGAACCCGCCTCAACTATCCGGGCGAGTTGCGGGCGGTGGGTGACGTGTTGATCGATCAGGTGCCGCTGATGCTGCGCACCGGCTTTACAAGCTTTGCGGTGACGAATGAGACTGCGATCCATCGTCTGTCAGAAAATCGTCTGCCCGCAATCGACGTCTATTACCAGCCGACGGCGAAACCATCGGCGGTTGGAGAAGCCTACAGCTGGCGTCGCCAAAAAGCAGGCTGAGACATTGCGTAGAAATATGAGTTTTTGACACGAATTTCCGCGCGCATATCACCAATGACAATCCTGTACCTTCAAAAGCAGGTCCGGATGGTTTATTGCCCCAGCTGACACTATTGCATATCACGTGAAATGGACGGATAGAGAATGAACGCTCCAGCCAAAACGGAAGAATTTTCGGCGAAAATCCCCGATGGCGTTTACGCCGAAACGGTACTTTCGGTCGAGCACTATACCGATCACCTGTTCCGTTTTCGTATGACGCGTCCTGCCGGCTTCCGTTTTCGTTCAGGTGAATTCGCCATGATCGGCCTGATGGTTGGCGATAAGCCTGTCTATCGTGCCTACTCTATCGCCAGCCCCGCTTGGGATGAGGAACTTGAGTTCTTTTCCATCAAGGTGCCGGATGGCCCTTTGACCTCACATTTGCAGCAGATCAAGCCCGGCGACACCGTGCTGATGCGCAAGAAGCCGACAGGCACGCTGGTGCTGGATGCTCTGACGCCGGGCAAGCGCCTCTATATGTTTTCGACAGGAACGGGGATCGCGCCCTTCGCCAGCTTGATCCGTGATCCCGAAACCTATGAAAAGTTCGAGGAGGTCATCCTCACCCACACGTGCCGTGACGTGGCAGAGCTGAAATACGGCTTCGATCTCGTCGAAGAAATCAAGAACCATGAGTTCCTCAGCGAGTTGGTCGGCGATAAACTGAAGCATTATGCAACGGTCACGCGCGAAGACTACGCTTTCACGGGTCGCATCACTGACCTTATCGAGAATGGCAAGCTGTTTGCGGATCTCGGTGTGCCGTCGTTCGACCCCGCAATTGATCGTGGAATGATCTGCGGATCGTCCGCCATGCTGAAGGATACAAAGACACTTCTGGAGCAGGCAGGCCTGAATGAAGGGGCGAACAACAAGCCTGCGGAGTTCGTTATCGAACGCGCATTTGTTGGCTGATCATTCATCTCTGAACTGAAAAAAGGAAGCCCACGGCTTCCTTTTTTGTATCAAACCTTTGCTTTAGCTTCTTCCTGGCTGGGCGCTATATCGTGTCTGAAGATCAGGAAGAGAACGATCGCGATGGCTGCAATACCGCCCCCAACAAGGTGGGATAGCGCGTAACCGCCGGCCGTGGTCAACCAGCCGGCTACACCGTTGCTGAGGGAAGCGCCGATGCCTTGTACGGTCATAACGCTGGCGAGCCCGACGTTGAAGCGTCCGGTACCCTTCAAGATGCGTTCAACGGCAATCGGGGTCGCGATGCCGAGAAGACCGGCTCCAATACCGTCTAGCAATTGAACAGGATAGATGACCCAGAAATCGCTGAAGGATGCTGCGAGCACGCCACGGATGGGTAGAGCTGATAGCGCGATGATGAACACCGCCGAAAGCCCGAAACGACGGATAAGCCAAGGGGTGAGCGCCGCCACGAAGATCATGGCAAATTGTGCGACACCGGTGATGATCGCGGTGGTGCGGAAGGGTGTGTTGAGCTCGATCGCGAAGTTTTGCGCGATCAGCCGTCCCATGGGTGCATTACCGAAGTGGAAAATCAGAAGGATAATGGACAACAAGATCAGTCCACGCTCCTTGAAGAGGACCTTGAAGCCGGATGGTCCCGGCTCGCCTTTATCATGGCCCAGGCCGCGCGCCACCTTATGGTCGATGCGTTTGGGATCGATGGCCACAACGGCGGCGAGGGCGCCGATGGCGGTTGCGACCATAAGACCGATCACGCCGGAAATGCCGAAAGCGGTGACAGCGAAGTAGGTCGCAAACAGCGAGACAAAATTACCGCCGTGGTTCCAGAACTCGTTGCGCGAAATCTGCTGGGAGAACAACCGTTCGCCAACCAGACCCAATGTTAAACCGGCAAGAGCCGGACCGACAACGGCACCAACGACTGCCGTCATGATCTGCCCGGTCCAGACCACGGCCTCATTCGTAAAGATGAGCGTGATCAACGCACCGAGCGTCACCAGCACCACCGGCACGGCAATCAGTGTCCGTTTCCACGTCGATCCATCGACAAGAGCGCCACAGAGCGGCGTGGCAGCGAGCCCGATGAGGCCACCGACCGTGGCGATGACGCCCAGTTGCATCGCTGACCATCCATTGGTCGCAAGAAATGCATCCAGAAACGGTCCAAGCCCGTCACGGGCGTCCGCAAGGAAAAAGTTGAGGGCGGCGAGCGCGAAAATCGAGCGGTCTGAAAGGCCCGTGTTCTGGGAACCTCCGGAGGAGCGTCCGCTTTCGGCGAGAGGCGTTGTCAGCGTTGTCATGAAGGGCTTTCCGAAAGGGATGAGACGAAGCTGGCGAGAAACGCGTGGAACAGGTTTAGGTTGCTTATGAAGTATAACGACAGATGCAAAGGAACCATCATTGCGGTGGGGCGTTCGATTTTCACAAACAAGGAAAACGCGCATGAACGCCAAACTGATTTCCATCGTCGCACTCGCGGCAGGGCTGGCAGCATCCCCGGCATTGGCTGACGAGAGCCAGTTTCTTTCTTCACTGAAAGGAAGCTGGAAGGGGTCCGGTACTGTCACGATGAAAATAGGCTCGAAACCCATCAACGTCACTTGCACCTTCGACTCAACCGCCTCGGGTCCGACCCTGCGAATGAACGGAACATGCCGCGGACTGTTGGTGGTCCGCCGTGCAATTTCCGCCGACTTGCGTGCGTCGGGTACGCGCTACCGGGGCAACTATGTCGGTCCATCCGGAATACCTTCAGCACTTTCTGGCAGCCGTAGCGGCAACTCCGTCAATCTCTCGGTCGCCTGGAAGCGTGTCATCAATGGGGACCGGGTCGCAGCAATGACGATTACGAAAGTTGGCAACAACGGCTTGCGTTTGCGCACCACCGACAGGGATGGCGCTGGCGGACCAACGGTTGTTACAGCTGATATTCAGCTAACCCGTTAATGATAAGCATTTTCCTTATAGTGAAAAGGCCCGGATCGCTCCGGGCCTTTTTGTGTTCGTTCGCTTTTTATTCCGCAGCTTCCGCATACTCGCTCATCGGCGGGCATGTGCAGATGAGGTTGCGGTCGCCGTAGACGTTGTCGACGCGGTTGACCGGTGACCAATATTTGTCCACCCGGAACGCACCCGGTGGGTAGCAGGCCTGTTCGCGTGAGTAGGGACGATCCCACTCGCCGACCAGATCTTCCACGGTGTGAGGCGCGTTCTTCAGCGGATTGTTGGTCTTGTCGGACCGGCCTTCCTCGATGTCGCGGGCTTCCTGACGGATAGCGAGCATCGCGTCGCAAAAGCGGTCGAGTTCGGCCTTTGGCTCGGACTCGGTCGGCTCGATCATCAGCGTACCGGCTACAGGCCAGCTCATCGTCGGGGCGTGGAAGCCGCAGTCGATCAAGCGCTTGGCAACATCGTCCACCGTCACGCCACAGCTGTCGTTCAGTGGACGGGTGTCGATGATGCATTCATGTGCCACGCGTCCGGCCTCGGACTTGTAAAGCACATCGTAAGCACCCTTCAGCCGTGCCGCGATGTAGTTGGCGTTCAGGATCGCGACCTTGGTCGCCTGCGTCAAACCTTCGCCGCCCATCATCAGGCAGTAGCTCCAGGAGATCGGCAGGATCGAGGGTGAGCCGAACGGTGCTGCCGAGACCGCACCTGAACGCCCATCGCTGGCCGGGTGGCCGGGCAGGTAAGGCGCCAGATGCGCCTTGACGCCGATTGGGCCCATACCGGGACCGCCGCCGCCGTGCGGAATGCAGAAGGTCTTGTGCAAGTTGAGGTGCGAAACGTCGGAGCCGATATCGCCCGGACGGGACAGGCCGACCATAGCGTTCATGTTGGCACCGTCGAGATAGACCTGGCCGCCATGCGCGTGCGTGATATCGCAAATTTCCCGGACCGTCTCTTCAAACACGCCGTGGGTCGATGGATACGTGATCATGCAGCACGAGAGGTTGTCTGCGTACTGCTTTGCTTTTTCACGGAAATCATCGATATCGATATCGCCGTTTTCACGCACTTTCACCGGGATGACGCGCATTCCCACCATTTGCGCCGAGGCAGGGTTTGTGCCGTGTGCGGATGTCGGGATAAGGCAGAGATCACGATGCGCATCACCCCGTGCGAGGTGGTAGTTGCGAATGGTCAGGAGACCCGCATACTCGCCCTGCGCACCGGAATTCGGCTGCATGGAGAAAGCGTCGTAACCGGTGACTTCGCACAGCTTGGCAGAGAGATCGTCGATCATCTCCTTGTAGCCCAGCGCCTGATCGGCTGGTACGAAGGGATGAATATCGGAAAATTCCGGCCATGTGATCGGCAGCATTTCGGCTGTCGCGTTCAGTTTCATGGTGCAGGAACCGAGCGGGATCATGGAGCGATCAAGCGCCAGATCGCGGTCCGAGAGACGGCGGATGTAACGGGTCATCTCGCTCTCGGCGCGGTTCATGTGGAAGATCGGATGCGTCATGTACTGGCTGGTGCGCAACAAATCTTTCGGCAGGCGGTACTCCGGTTCGAAATCCGAGATCGAGAAATGACCGCCAAAGGCACGCCAGACGGCTTCGAGCGTCGCCGGGCGTGTGCGCTCATCGAGACTCATGCCGATCTTGGTTGCGCCGATCTTGCGAAGGTTCACTCCACCTGAAACAGCCGCGCCCAGGATAACGCCCTGCATGTGGCCAACATCGACGGTAATGGTGTCGAAGAATGTCTCAGGCTCGATCACGTAGCCCAGCTTTTCGAGCCCCTTTGCCATCAGCACGGCTTTCTGGTGGGTCTGCTGAGCAATGGCCTTGATGCCTTGCGGGCCGTGGAATACGCCATACATCGAGGCCATGACGGCGAGAAGCACCTGCGCGGTGCAAATGTTGGACGTGGCTTTCTCGCGGCGGATGTGCTGCTCGCGTGTCTGGAGCGACAGGCGGTAGGCACGGTTGCCGCGCGCATCGACGGATACACCGACAAGACGACCAGGCATGGATCGCTTGATCGCATCCTTGACGGCCATGAAGGCTGCGTGTGGGCCACCGTAACCGACGGGAACACCGAAACGCTGAGAGGAGCCAATGGCGATGTCAGCCTTCATTTCGCCGGGCGATTTCAGAAGCGTCAGCGCCAGAAGATCGGTGGCCACGGCCGCAATCGCACCGGTCTGGTGCAAGCGCGAGATCAGGCCCGTGAAATTATTCACGTGGCCATGCGTTCCGGGATATTGGAACAGCGCACCGAAAACATCGACAGGGTCGAGATCGGTGAAGGGATTGCCGACAATGACGTTCCAGCCCAGTGGCGCGGCACGCGTTTGGATGAGCGCAATGGTTTGCGGATGGCAGTTGGCGTCCACGAAGAAGGCCGTCGCCTTGGACTTCGCCACGCGCTGGCACATGGCCATGGCTTCGGCAGCAGCCGTTGCTTCATCGAGGAGCGAGGCGTTGGCGACATCCAGACCCGTCAGATCGGAAATCATGGTCTGGAAGTTCAACAGCGCCTCAAGACGGCCTTGAGAAATTTCCGGCTGGTACGGCGTATACGCGGTGTACCAGGCCGGATTTTCCAGAATGTTGCGCTGGATGACGGGCGGCGTGATGGTGCCGTAATAGCCCTGACCGATGAGCGAAGTCAGGACCTTGTTCTTGTTGGCGGTTTCGCGAAGACGATCCAGCGCCTCGCGTTCCGTCAGCGCAGTGCCCCAGGCGAGCGGCGTCTTCTGGCGAATGGAGGAGGGTACGGTCGCATCGATGAGCGCATCCAGGCTGTTATAGCCGATGACCTTCAGCATATCCGTCATTTCCGACGGTGACGGCCCGATATGACGCCGGTTGGCGAAGTCATAGGGCTGATAATCGGTGAAATGGAACTCTGTGGGAGTCGTCATTACGCAATAAGCTCCTTATAGGCCGCTTCATCCAGCAGCGCATCGGCGTCGGACGCGTTGGCAAGCTTGAGCTTGAAGAACCAGCCCGCACCCTGCGGATCGGAGTTGACCAGCGACGGGTCGTCGACGATGGACTGATTGATCTCGGTGATTTCGCCGTCAAGCGGACAATAGACGTCCGATGCTGCCTTGACGCTTTCAACCGTTGCGGCATCTCCATCCTTGGAGAAGGTTGCGCCGACTTCCGGCAATTCCACGAAGACCAGATCGCCCAACTGTTCTGCGGCGTGGGTGGTGATGCCAACAATTGCGACATCGCCTTCAATCTTCAGCCACTCGTGTTCTTGAGTAAATTTCAGCATTGGTCTCTCCGGAAACTAGCGTTTGTACGTGGGTGTAATGAAGGGCAGGGCAGCAACGGCCACTGGCAGATACTTGCCGCGAACTTCCGCGAAAATAGCCGTGCCAGGTGTCGCGAATTCTTTTGGCACGTAACCCATGGCGACAGGGCCTTCGACCGTCGGGCCGAAACCCCCCGATGTGACTTCGCCGATTTCAGTCTTGCCTTCTGCGTCGGCAAACAGCTTGGCGTGGCCGCGCACGGGCGCCTTACCTTCCGGCTTCAGGCCTACGCGGCGGCGGGTCGTGCCGTTTGCCAGCTCACCCAAAATTCGATTTGCACCAGGAAAACCGCCCTCGCGATCACCTCCTGTCCGACGCGACTTCTGTATCGCCCAGTCAAGCGAGGCTTCGATCGGCGAGGTCGTGGTATCGATATCATTGCCGTAAAGGCAGAGACCAGCCTCGAGACGCAGGCTGTCGCGAGCACCAAGGCCAATGGCTTCACAGTCAGGGTGTGCAAGCAGCGCGTTCGCAACCTCTTCGGCCTTGTCGGATGGAACAGAAATTTCAAAACCGTCTTCGCCGGAATATCCGGACCGGGAGACGATGCAGGGAACGTCATGCAGCGGAATTTCACGCACATCCATGAATTTCATGGCGGACACGCCCGTCCAAAGTTCGACCAGAACAGCCTCGGCACGGGGACCCTGGAGAGCAATCAAAGCGCGGTCATCGAGCAGTGTGATATCGCAGCTATCGGAAAGATGCGCTGTCATATGCGCAACGTCCGCGTCCTTGCAGGCGGCGTTTACGACGACGAAAAGATGATCGCCACGGTTGGTGATCATCAGGTCGTCCAGAATGCCACCATTGTCATCGGTGAAGAAGCCATAGCGCTGACGGCCTTCTTTCAGAGTGAGGATATCGACGGGAACCAGCTTTTCGAGTGCCAGCGCTGCGTCTTCAACCTTCCCTGACTTTGCCCTCACGATAACCTGACCCATGTGGGATACGTCGAACAGCCCGGCGGATGTGCGGGTGTGCAGGTGCTCCTTCATGACCCCGGCAGGGTAATGCAGAGGCATATCATAACCTGCGAAAGGCACCATGCGCGCGCCAAGAGACATATGAAGGGAATGCAGTGGTGTGACTTGTAACTCGGCTGTATCGGCCAAGGACGCCTCCAGGGTTACGCGATGTCGCGCGGGCTCATGTCAAGACACCGTTGAAAGTGCCGGGTTCAAGAGCCCCCTCTGTCCTTGTCGCCTGAGATTGTTATCCCTTCGGCGAGCCGTCCTTGTGCAGGTGGCTTCTCTCCAGAGTTCCGTCCTTTTCCGCTGGTCCTTTTGCCTGAGAGTTTCCGGGGCGGTTGCTCCTTCGGCCCCGCATTGAAGCGGTGTCTCCCAGCGGGATAGACCTTCATTATCTGCTAAGCCAGTTTCTTGGCAAGGACCAAATGACGCAGCCAAGCAGTTTTTTGTTCCGCTTGCGCCATCCCTGACACGAGACGGCGGCACGTCGCCTGCGCTTTTCGCGAAGGCAGCTAACCGGCTTTTTTCTCCGGCAGCTTTTTGTGCTTGGTAGACGCCAAATCCTCAAGTTCCTTTTCTGTCATGGACTTAGCCATGGTTTTTGAAGCACCTTGTAAGCGTGATTTTGGCATGTCGCCGCGTTTGGCGGCAAGTGCGGCCCCGGCTGCTTTCTGTTGGGCTTTGGACTTTGCGGGCATGATGATCTGTTCCTCAGGGTTTTCGAATGGTGGGGAAACGTGTCTTTGAATGCGGTGGTTCCCATCGCGCGCAATTGCGCTTTGATTTACGACAAAAACCGAGATATCGCTTCGTGTCATGAGAGCCTCGATGAGCAAGCAACTGGTATCGGCGACAACGATTCTGCGCATCTTTTGCGCCACGCTGATGCTGTCGCTGGGTTTTGCTCACAGGCCGGTCGAGGCTTTGGCGGCTCCTGCGCGTGCTTTCGATGAAGCCTACCGTTTTCCCGACGGAAGTTTTGCCGAGATTTGCGAAGCGCATGCAGATGTCGATGCGCCTCATAAAACCAGGAAGTCGGATCACTCAGGCATGCCGTCGCTCTTTTGCGACGCCTGCCGTCTGGCGTCCTCCATTCTTCTCCCAACACCGGACGCGACGTCCTGGGTGAGGGCGCATTTCGCGTGGCTGGACAATCGCCCTACGCCTTACATGTCGCCATCGCAGAGTGTCGATGACCACCGCCCCAGAGCCAGGGCACCGCCTGTTCCTCTTTGATCCTGATAATAACTTTTGCCTGAAACGATGATTGCCGCGCTCCAGGAGCCGCAATCGAGAGGATTCAAAGATGAATATTCGTCACATTTCGCTGTACACCGCTTTGCTGACATCCGCTTCTGCCCTGCCGGCGCTCGCTCACACCAGCTTCGTCAACACCACAGCCGCACAGGAAAGCACCATCGTCGCCGCCCTTCAGGTTCCGCATGGCTGCGAGAGTGGCCTTGCCACCACAGAGGTGCACATCAAGCTTCCGGAGGGCTTCATTTCGGCGAAACCACAACCCAAGGCAGGTTGGGACATCGAGGTCATGCAAGGCGATTACCAGAAGAGTTACATGAACCACGGCACCGAGGTTAAAAGCGGACCGGTGGAAATTCGCTGGAAGGGCGGCGATTTGCCGGATGCCTATTACGATACCTTCAATGTGCAGGGGAAGATTTCCGGCGTCGATGCGGATACCAACCTGCCATTCAAGGTGACGCAGGTGTGCGGGAAGCAGGGAACAGCACGCTGGGATGAGATTGCCGCAAACGGCCAGGACCCGCATGCGCTCAAAAACCCGGCACCCACCATTCACATCGTCGCCCAGCAATCTTCAGGCATGGAGCATGACCACAGCTCGGCTGCCCCAGATCACGGCGCCATGGAAGCGATGGAGGATGTCGTCAAAGTCGGAGATTTGGAAATCTCTGATGCGATGAGCAAGGCCATGCTTCCCGGGCAGCCGGTCGGCGGCGGTTTCGTTACGATCAAGAATGATGGTTCTGTTGATGATCGTCTGGTTTCGGTGGCGTCGCCACTCGCCGGTCGTGCCGAAATTCATGAAATGGCGATGGTCAATGATGTCATGAAAATGCGCAAACTGGATGCCGGTATCGCCATTCCCGCTGGCAAAACGGTTCAGCTGACGCCGGGGGGCCTGCATTTCATGTTCTTTAATGTCAGCAAACCCTTCGCCGAGGGCGATAAGGTACCGGTAACACTGACGTTCGAAAAGGCCGGGAGGGTCGATGTGATGATGAACGTCGGCTCAGCCAGGGGTGGCCAGGAAAAGCATCAGCACAACTGATCAGAAAGAGCTGCCGGGGAGAGATCTCGACCCGGCAGCCAATCTTGTAGACGAAATCGCTCAGATATCTGCGCGACCCTTGTTTTCCTCATAGGCTTCGATGACTTCCTCAAGAGTAACCTGCGGGTTCTGATGTTGTCCGGCGGTCAGAAAATGCGCCGACATTGCGGATGGCATGACGACGGCGTTCATCACATTGATGTCAGTCTCGTCCCTCTGACCCGTCTTGCGCGTGAGCTCGCGAACGGCCTGCTCGACCTCCGCCTTTCTCGACGGACGCTGGACAGACTTGATGCTATCAGCCACATATCCGGCGGTGGTCGCTGAGACTGTCAAAACTTGCACCATGCGATCACCCTCCTGATCTTGAATTGTACCACGTTATCAGCGGCGAATTTATTCTCAATTAAATCCATCGGTTGTATTTGAGGCGTGTCTTCATGAATTCGTCAATGGATTTTTTATGACGTTTGGGATGTTGGGTATTTTCTCTTTCCTGATCTTTGTCGTAGACATCGTTTCGGCTTTCATTGTTGTCCGTTCCTGCTGGAGAACCCCATGCTCAACATTGCCCTTGTGGCTTTCGGAGGCGCAATCGGCTCGGTTGCCCGTTATCTCGTTGGCGTTTGGAGTGTGCGTCTCGCTGGCCCGAATTTCCCTTGGGGTACGATGACCGTCAACATCGTTGGTGCGTTCCTGATCGGCCTCCTGGTCGAGGTGGTGGCCCGCCGCTTTGACGCTTCGGCCGAAATCCGGGTGTTTGTCGTCACGGGTGTCCTTGGCGGCTTCACGACCTGGTCGTCCTTCACGCTGGATGCGGTGGCGCTTTTCGAGCGTGGAGACGTCGGGCAGGCGGCGCTTTATCTCGCGGGAAGTCTCACCCTTTCTTTCACCGCCATCTTTGCCGGGCTGGCCTTGGGACGCAGTTTGTTCTAAAGGCAACACAAATGCCGCACATCAACGATGCGGCGCCCAATAAAAGAAAGACTAGAATCGTCATGGCAGGTATCGAGCACATCAAGGTTGAAGCCGAAGAGTCCGGCATGCGGCTCGATCGCTGGTTCAAGATTCACTACCCTGGCCTCGGCTTTGGTCCGCTGCAAAAGCTGATGCGCTCCGGTCAGGTTCGTGTCGATGGCGGACGGGTTAAGACCGATGCACGCGTGGAAGCCGGACAGATGGTTCGGGTTCCGCCACTGGATGTCGATTCAAAGGTCAAGGGCGGGCCGATCAGTTCGACCGATCTCAAGAACTCCGACGATGTCGATCTGTTGAAACGCATGTTGCTGCATGAAGACGAAAAGGTCTTCGTGTTCAACAAACCCGCTGGCATTGCCGTGCAAGGCGGTTCTGGCATCAATCGCCACATCGATGGATTGCTGGAGGCCTGGACGAGCTCCAAGGGCGAAAAGCCGCGTTTGGTTCACCGCATCGACCGCGATACATCAGGCGTTCTGGTCGTGGCTCGCACCAGAGGTGCCGCGCAAAAGCTGACCGCCGCGTTCCGCGAGCGCGACACCAAGAAGACGTACTGGTCGCTGGTCAAAGGCGTGCCGCGCAAGCATCAGGACAAGCTTTCGACCTGGCTTGTCAAGGAGCAAACGCCGGATGGTGACCGTATGCGCATTGCAAAGCATGGTGAGGAGGGCGCCGACCACGCCATATCCTACTATCGCGTCATCGATACCGCTGCGCAAAACCTCGCATGGCTGGAAATGGAACCCTATACGGGCCGCACCCACCAACTGCGCGTTCACGCGCTTCACATGGGCCATCCGATTATCGGCGATCCAAAATATTACGTCGAAGACACCAACTGGGATTTCCCCGGCGGTGTCCAGAAACGCCTGCATCTGCATGCGCGAAAGATTGACATTCCTCATCCCTCTGGTGGACGCCTGCGCGTAACGGCGCCCCTACCACCGCACATGGTTCAGACCTGGAACCTGCTGGGTCTCGACGTGGCCGATGGCGACAGGGACGACGAATGAAACTCGTTCTTTTCGATTGCGATGGCACGCTGGTCGATAGCGCCGGACTGATCCATGAGGTCATGGCCCGCACCTTCGTCCATTTCGGTTATGATCGACCTGACGTCTCGCTGACGAAATCCATCATCGGTCTGACGCTGGATATCGCCATTGCCCGCATGCAGGGAAAGCCGCATGTGGATGACGAAGCCGTCGCGATGACCGCGCATTATAAGGCGATCTATGCCGAAACGCGCGCAGAGGCGGGCTTTGAAGAGCCAGTGTTTGAAGGCATCCATGCCATGGTCGATGTGCTGGCAAAACGTGACGAACTGTTGATGGGCGCGGTCACGGGAAAGTCTCGTCGCGGCCTGAACCTCATTATGGACACGCACGGTTTCCGTCAGCATTTCATCGTCTCGCGCACGGCAGACGATTGCCCTTCCAAGCCGCATCCGGCCATGGTGACGGAATGTTGCGGCCAGACGGGCATCGTTCCGACAGATACCATTGTTATCGGCGATGCGATTTACGATATGCAGATGGCGAAGGCCGCCGGCGCCAAGGCTATTGGCGTTTCGTGGGGCTACGCATCCGTCGATGATCTCTGGAAAGCGGGTGCTGACGCCATCGTCAACCACCCCAATGAAATTCCCGGTCACATTCCGGGTTGATGAGGACGTATCATGCGTGACCTGTTGAATGATTTGACAGAGGGTCTAAGCCATCCGGACCCCATTCGCCGCTCGCAAATCCAGATGCAGAAGCCTTTGCCAAAGCGTTTCTACAAGCATGTGACCGTGGGTGAAACGGAGGAGGGTGGCTTTACCGTTCTGCTCGACGGCAAGACGATGCGCACTCCCGCGAAAAGCGTGCTGACTGTGCCGACGCGCGCGCTTGCGCAGTTGCTGAGAGATGAATGGGATGCGCAGGTCGAGGTCGTTGACCCGACGATCATGCCGGTTTCCCGTCATATCAACACCGCCATCGATGGCATCGCCAGCGATCCGCAGGCGGTGTTCGAGGATATCCTGCGCTTTTCGTCCAGCGATCTTCTTTGCTACAGGGCAGGCGAGCCGCAGGCTTTGGTCGAACGCCAGTCGGAGCAGTGGGACCCCATCATTGACTGGGCCGCCAACACGCTTGGAGCACGGTTCATTCTGGTCGAAGGCGTCATGCATCAGGACCAGCCGCGCGAAGCGATCGCCGCGTTTGCCGTGACGGTGAGGAAATACGATACTCCGATCGAGCTTGCGGCGCTCCACACCATGACGACGCTGACCGGCTCTGCTCTTCTGGCGCTTGCCTTGGCTGAGGGTGAACGCAGCGTAGAAGAGATTTGGGCACTGGCCCATCTGGATGAAAACTGGACGGCCGAGCAATGGGGCGAAGACGACGACGCTCAGGTCAGAACCGCAAAGCGGTTTGTAGAGATGCGCGCCGCCGTTGACGTCCTGCATGCTGCCAGGGCAAACCACGCTTGAGGTTTTAACGGTTTTCTAACCGTAAATGATGATGATGGACGCAGAGCCTGACGTAGGGGGAGGCGTCTATCATGCATCATTCGCTGAAGCGCCTTTGCGTTCTTTTACCCATGTCGCTCGCCCTCATGTCCTTCCGGCTTGAGCCCGAGGCGCGTGATGCAGACCGCTTGCTCTACGATGTCCGTGGCGCGTTCGTGGCTGCCAGACCCGACATTTCGGCCGAGCTGATGCAGTCGATCCAGTATGAGATATCCAACGCCATCGATTCTACCACGCGCGATAAAACCCGCCCGCGTGTTGTTCTGACCATTCGTCTCTTGAACGTTTCCAATGCGTCGCTGATGTTCGGAGAGCGCGCGTCTGCTCGTGTTGTCGTGCGTGCCGCCGCCGTGCAGACCGGCGAGGTCATTGCAGAAACAAAGTTTACCGCCACCATTCTTGGCATCGATAGATCCTTTATCCAGCGTGAACTTGCACATGGCATTGCCGAGCGGGTGATCACCGAGTTTCGTCTGAACCACCCATCTGCTGTCACGACGGCCTTGTTTCCGAGCCGTTTTTAATTCACCGTCACAATCTTTGTATAGGCAATGGTTGAAACGGCTGACGGAGGATAAGGTGAAGTTTATCGGTATCATTGGTTTGACGTTCTCTGTCCTCATGCCCTTCAGCCTTCACGCAGACGAAAACCGCATCGACAGGGTTAGACCGGACGCGCCGCTTCTCGCTCCCTACGGCACGTTTCCCGTCGGCGTCCGCAGCCTCAAGGTTGTCAATCCAAAGCAGATCGATATCGTTCATAGAGAGCCCGGCAAGGAGCCTCCGCGCTATGACCGTCCGCTGCAGCTGGAAGTCTGGTACCCGGCCGATCATGCCGATGGCGGCGGCACATACAGCGTTCTGTTGCGCGACGGAGAGACATCGGTATCCCTCACGGGTCGCGCCAAGCGTGACGCAGAGCCACGCAAGGCGAATGGCGAAAAATTCCCGCTGATTATTATGTCGCATGGTTATCCGGGCAACCGCTTCCTCATGAGCCCGATTGCAGAAAATCTTGCCAGCAAAGGATATGTCGTTGCGTCGATCGACCATACTGACAGCACCTATGACGACCAGAAGGCTTTCGGCAGCACGCTTGTCAACCGCCCGCTCGATCAGCGCTTCGTTCTCGATGAAATCGGGAGACTGTCCACTGACAAAAACAGCTTTCTGTCAGGTGTGGTCGACGTCAACAATACGGGGTTGATCGGCTATTCCATGGGTGGGTATGGCGCCGTGGTGACGGCTGGTGCGGGTGTGTCGGCGACGGCGGTGGGCGCTGACTGGAGCGCGAAGGATGGCGCACTGGCTATTCACCAGGCAGGAACCAAAGAGCACCAAGCCCTCTTCGATCCGCGCTTCAAAGCCATCATCGCCATCGCGCCGTGGGGCATGCAGCGTGGTATGTGGGACGACAAGGGATTGGCTGAAATCAAGGTGCCGATCTTTTTCATGGCAGGCAGCGCCGACGATGTCTCCGACTATCAAAAGGGAATCCGCAAGATATTCGAAGGCAAGATGCCGGTCGACCGCTATCTCCTGACCTTTGCTGAGGCCAACCACAATGCTGCCGCCACCATGCCAGCACCTGCGGAAAGCTGGGCAATGAACGAGAAACTCGGCTTTGCGCCGTTCGAGCACTATGCCGATCCCGTATGGGACACGGTACGCATGAACAACATTGCGCAGCACTTTGCCACCGCATGGTTCGACATTAAGCTTAAGAACGACGAGACAAAAGCGCGCTACCTCGACCTCGTCGAGCAGTCCGACGATGGGGTGTGGGCCGCCAACAAGGATGGTAGCCTGAAACCCGAACATACCTATTGGGCTGGTTTCGCCAACCGCACCGCCAAGGGCTTGCGACTGGAACATCGCAAGCCGGACTGATCTTTTGGCGGCGCCAACAATCAACCCAGGCGTTCGGCATGCCACTTCAGGTGATCGTCCATGAAGGTGGAGATGAAATAATAGGAGTGGTCGTAGCGATCATGCATCCGCAGCGTCAGACCAATGTCCGTATCTTTGATTGCTTCCTCAAACAGCCAGGGACGCAGGCCTGATTCCAGGAAGTTGTCGGCCTTGCCCTGATCGATCAGAAACTCCGGGAAACGAGCGCCATCTTCCACCAGCGAGCAGGCATCGTACTGACGCCATGCGGCCCGGTCTTCTCCGAGATATTTCTCGAAGGCAGGTGCGGACCAATCGGCAGACGAAGGGGCCACGATGGGCGCGAAGGCCGAACAACTCTTGAAACGGTCAGGGTTTTTCAAGGCAATCGTCATAGCGCCATGGCCACCCATGGAGTGTCCGAAGATGCCTTGGCGGGTCATGTCTACCCGGAACTGCTGAGAGATGAGGGCAGGGAGCTCTCGTGTGATGTAGCTGTACATCTGGTAGTGATCGGCCCAGGGCTTTTCAGTCGCGTCGAGATAAAACCCGGCGCCCTTGCCCATCTGCCAGTTGGTGAGTTCATCTGCGACGTCATTGCCACGCGGGCTAGTATCGGGGCAGACCACGATCAGTCCGAGCTCCGACGCCATGCGCCTGTATTCCCCCTTGTCCATCACATTGGCATGGGTGCAGGTCAGGCCAGACAAATACCAGAGAACAGGGCAGGGCGCCTCGATCGCTTTTGGCGGGACAAAAACTGCAAACGTCATCTCGCAGTTATTGACCTCCGAATCATGTGTGAAAACGCCCTGCATGCCGCCAAATGCGGTGTTTTGAGAGATGATTTTCATGGTTATTCCTATTCTGGGTGAGCAGATTACGTCGCGAGCGACACCGCGGCATTGACGGCCGCCGCGACCAGCACGGTGTTGAAGAAGAAGGACACGATAGAATGCAAAAGCACGACCTTGCGCATCGATGTGGTCGTCACTGAGACATCCGATGTCTGCGCCGTCATGCCGATGACAATGGAGAAATACAGGAATTCATAAATGCTTGGCTCTTCTGTCTGGGGGAAGTCCATGCCACCGTGCGTTTGCTGTCTGCCGGTGGCCTTCGTCGGACGCCAGAACACGTGGGCATAATGCATCGCGGTCATGGTGTGTATCGTCAACCAACCGAAAACGACGGACAGAAAAGCCAGAGTGAGCGACCAGACCGTTTCACCACTCGTATGATTGAGCGCGCTGAAAAGAGACACGACCGCTACACTTACGGCCAGAAAGGTGATCGCGATGATCAGAATGGCGGGCAGGTCGTCGCTATCGGCATGCGCCTTCAAATGACTTGCGGTGAGGCGAGGGAGCCGGAACAAAATGATCACCAGATATGTCAGGAAGAAGACGACGGCAGCACCCTCAACCGCCAGGGAGGGCTCGGCGATGAGTGAGCCGATCAAGACCAGCGCAGCCAGAAATATCGCGATCAGAAAAGGACGATGGCGGTAAAAATTGCTGACCCGGGGCTGGGTGGCTTTCATGATGGTGCTCCGATCCACTGCCTATCTTTTGACGCGGCGGCAGAGGCGGTCAAGCGTTTCAAGAAACTGCGAGCGGTCGCGCGGAGAGAATGCAGCGTTATAGCCCTTGCTTTCACCTGTCTCACGTAAATGTGCGCCCAAATCTCGCATCGCAGTCGCCATGCCGATATTGGTCTTGTCAAAGACTCGACCCGTTGGCCCGGTGACCTGCGCGCCGTTGGCAACGCAGCGTCCAGCCAACGGAACGTCGGCGGTGATGACGATATCGTCGTCGCCAGCGCGCTCTGCAATCCAGTCGTCCGCCGCATCGAAAGAACTTGAGACAATCACATTCTTGACCATGGGATCACGGGAAGGTCGCAAACCCGAGTTGGCCACGAACGTCACCTCCAGTCCATGCCGCTCCGCAACTTTCAAAATCTCGGCCTTCACAGGGCAAGCATCGGCATCGACATAGATTTGCGGCATCGTTCTCTTCTTACGCTTAATCTTCAGATCGCTTTTAGAAGGACTGGCCAAAATACCCAAGAGCTATTTGCGGCGGTTGATGGCACTCATTCGAAAATGGAAAATGGAAGCCGCAGCTTCGTGGGGCGCCGGCCAGCCCGTGAGGCGTGTGACACGGGCTCCGACAATCAGCTCTAGACTTAACCTGCGGGCCGGGTTGCAGCGGAAGGAGCGGGGCATGGACGTCGCTTTTTTGCCTTTGGCCTTATCAATTCCCGGGGAACACAGGGTCGCTCGTTGACAGAGAGAGTTTTCTCACAGCTTGACAATTAAACGATATATATAATAATATATTGTATATCGTATTGGAGGATTCCGTCATGCAAGCCGTCGAACTATCACCAAAACTCTCCGTCGCACCGCAGCCTTCTATCGAAGATATCAGGGTTCTTCGTGACCTGGGATTTACGACACTCATCAACAACAGGCTGGATAAAGAAGACGATGTTCAACCGGGCACCCGCGCTGAAAGAGATGAGGCGGAGCGCTCTAACCTCTCCTATTCATTCATTCCCATCAGCGTTACGACGATAACGGAGGCGGACGTTCGTGCGTTTCAGCAGGCAGTTGATCAATCGGAAGGCCGCGTATTTGCCCATTGCAAAACCGGAACCCGATCCCTCAGCCTGTATCTGATAGGTGAGGCTCTTGACGCTCGCATGTCCGTTGATGGGGTGGTTGAATTCGGGCGCCGTCACGGCTTCGATACCAGTAGCGCTGTCACTTGGCTAAGTCAGCATGCAGCGCGAAAGCCGCGGGTAAAGGGATTTTTCGATAAACACACATCAAGCATTCAGTATGTCGTGTCCGACCCATCAACGCGGAAATGCGCAGTCATAGACCCTGTGCTCGACTTTGATGAGAAGTCCGGTGCGATTGCGACGACCAACGCCGACGCGATCGTCGACTATATCCGTGACAATGACCTCACCGTCGAGTGGATACTCGACACCCATCCTCACGCCGACCACTTTTCAGCAGCTCACTATCTGAAGGGAAAGACCGGTGCGCAAACGGCAATCGGTGAGCGCGTGGTGGATGTTCAAGAGCTATGGAAAACGACCTACCACTGGCCGGATTTCGCAACTGACGGCTCACAGTGGGATCGACTACTTGCCGATGGTGAGACCTTCAAGATCGGCTCGATTGACGCAAAGGTCGTGTTTTCGCCCGGGCATACGCTCGCTTCCATAACCTATGTCATTGGCGACGCGGCCTTCGTAAACGACACGCTCTTTATGCCAGACGGCGGAACCGCCCGTGCCGACTTTCCTGGAGGCGATGCTCGCCGTTTGTGGCAGTCTATCCAGAGCATCCTCACGTTGCCGGATTCGACGCGGATATTCACCGGCCACGACTATCAACCGGGCGGTCGGTCACCGCGCTGGGAAAGCACTGTTGCCAGTCAAAAATTATCCAATCCTCATATCGCCGGTCTTGGGGAGGAAGAATTCGTTGCGCTTCGAACGAAACGCGATAAGGAACTTCCCATGCCGAAGCTTATTCTGCATGCATTGCAGGTAAACATTCGGGGAGGGCGTCTGCCGGAACCTGAAGCCAATGGCCAGCGCTATCTAAAGTTTCCGCTGAACGCACTCAAGGGGGCCGCATGGTCATGAACTTGGATCCGAAGATAAAGACTAAACTGCCGCCTGCGGAGATGGCCCTGCGTGCTGACACGGTTTCAAGTCTGTTGAAGGTTTTATCGCACCCCGCACGGTTGATGATTGTCTGCACGCTGGTGGATGGCGAATACTCCGTTGGTGAACTGGAAGACAAAGTCGATGTTCACCAACCGCATCTGTCACAACACATGACGGTCCTACGCAGTTCCGGGATCGTTGAAACGCGAAGGGAGGGCAAGCAGATATTTTATCGTCTAACGGAGAAAAAGGCCGCACAACTGGTCGGCGCGCTCTATGATATTTTCTGCGTGGAGGACGATCAGTGAATACATTTCTTCTCTCCACAGTCGGAGGCATGCTGATTGGTACGTCCGCCGTCATGCTGTTGATCCTCAACGGACGCATTGCCGGGATCAGCGGTATCGTTGGGCGTCTGGCGCTGGGGATCGATGTGGTGACCAATCTCGC
Organism: Rhizobium skierniewicense; assembly: GCF_014196515.1. Taxonomy (GTDB): domain Bacteria; phylum Pseudomonadota; class Alphaproteobacteria; order Rhizobiales; family Rhizobiaceae; genus Agrobacterium; species Agrobacterium skierniewicense. Next base: position 72,543 of record NZ_JACIDV010000008.1, read on the forward strand.
CTTTATCCTCGGGCTGCTGCTTGGACCCATCGTCTATCTGTTTTTCTTTGGCGGTTGGCCCGTCATACAGATGACCGGTGGCTGGCCGCTCGCCATCATTTCCGGGGTGCTTGTCGGGTTCGGCACGCGCATGGGGTCTGGATGCACCAGTGGTCACGGCGTACTGGGCCTGGCACGACTTTCTCCGCGATCCATAGTCGCCGTCGTTACGTTTCTGACTGCTGGCGTGGTCGCCGTCGCCGTCCTTCGAGGTCTCGGATTATGAAAAGAGCCATATCTCAATTTGCGGCGGCGCTTGGCTCCGGCTTGGTCTTTGGATTTGGATTGTCACTGTCTGGAATGCTGAACCCGGTACGCGTTCAAGGTTTCCTCGACATCTTTGGTTTATGGGACGCCAGTCTCGCATTCGTCCTTGGTGGTGCAGTCATGATCGCCTTTGTCGGAACGCAGATAATAAAACGCATGCCGCATCCGGTTCTGCGCGACACCTTCGATCTGCCAACAAACCGGCGGGTCGATGCACCGCTTATCGGCGGCTCAATTCTCTTCGGTCTCGGCTGGGGACTGGGCGGCTTTTGCCCTGGTCCGGCCATTGCATCCCTTTCGGTAGGGCTGCCTCAAACCGCTCTGTTCGTAATCGCCATGCTGGTCGGCATGACCTTACATGACAGATTATGGAGCAAACGCATGTGAGCGCTTCCGACGCCAGCTTTAAAGACAGAGGCAATCAGTGGACTCTCTACCGCCTTGCGACGTTCACCTCGATCAATAGGGGAGTAAGAGCTCTCCATTGCATCTTCCTTTGACTGATAACCCATTGGTATCATTGATGGTACGCACTTCAAGCGTGAACTCACCCCCGCTAAGTACAATGTCAAAGCTGATTAGAGATGCAACGCCGCTGGCCCGTTAGAAACGCGACACTGACCGCCGGCGTGCTCTGACGGTCAGCCCCCGAGCGGACGGGCTGGGCCGGGTTGCAAGGGTCGGGAGGCGGCGGGTGATGGAACGGCTTCTTCGGCTTTAGCTTCCTCAGTCCTCACGTCTGCATTGTGCCAATAGCGGACGTTGTGCCCTTGATGGATTCCTTTAGCCAGCGAGCTTCTGCCCGAGGTAGGTTCCCGCGAAAGCTCCGCATCCCGCCGCAATGCATAGTACCCAAAATGGAGCGTCGAAAGCACCTGCAAACGACGATGATAGACCAGCGGCGATGCCGCCTAAAACACTTGGCAGATGTTTTTTCATTTGATCTCCAAATTTGAATGCCAGTTAATTTGGAAGAGCTTAGCTCAACTTTTGCTTGGAACAACTCCTATGTCCATAGTGGGCCAAAAGCTGCCTTCATTCAGCTGCTTCCAGTCGAGCGAGAGCTTTCTGTCGTCTTGCAATCACTTCCGGATCGTTCATGAAATCCGTCCTGCGCCCACGTTTTCGGCCACGTTTCTGATAATCGTTGCTCTGGCTGCCATCTGGAATCTCGAACATGCTGTTAGTCTGTCCGGTTCTTCGCGGCCCACGCTTGCTGCGCTGTAGATCGCGGCCTTCCTGCATCTCCGCAACCAGTGACAGCATGTCATCCAGTCGCTTGTTCTCAACCACAGGCGGCCGCCTGGATAATCGCAAACGATGACTTTTTGACCTGCGAGCGACGTTGCCCGTTCCGTTGGATCTAGGGTGAATATCACCTTGTCATAGCGCAGCTTCAGAGACTGAGACAGCGTGCCGACTTCTTTGCGGCACATGGCGCCGTCGAGGTTCTCATGGGCGGCGAGGGGACGGTACATATCTTTCGGATTGCGTGGTGGCTTGCCGAAGCGGGCATTGAAATCGACAATAAATTCTGGAGCATAATTATTGGCAGCCTCTATCGTGTCGATACCGCGGAGCCGCAGCTCCTTGACCAGTCGATCCTGCAGAGTCTGATTGGCCCGTTCAACCCGGCCCTTGGCCTGTGGGGTATTGGCGCAGATGATGTCGATGTTCAGCTCATAGAGTGCGCGTCCAAACTGCGTTAGCCCACTCGTTCGATCTTTCTGCGAAGCATGTGTAGAACGAAACACGCCATGCTTGTCGCTGTAGAAAGCCAGCGGTTTACCCCATTGCTGCAAATAAGCTTTTGTCGCATGCAAATAGTCGAATGTGTTCTCAGATCCGGCAAAGCGCAGGTGCAACAGCTTTCCGGTGGCGTCATCGATGTAGACGAGCAGGGCGCATTTTGGGCCGCGGTTCTCGAACCACCGGTGATGAGATCCATCGATCTGCACGAGCTCGCCAAACCAATCGCGCCGGCCGCGTGGTTGAAAGACGCGTTTCGTGCGTTCTTTCCGTGATATCCAGATGCCTGCCTCGGTCATCCACTGGCGCAGCGGTTCCTTGCCGATCGCCAGTTGGTGCCGTTCAATCAGCTTCTCACGAGCCAAGGTCGGGCCGAAATCGGCATACCGTTCTCTGACAAGATCGAGAACGGTGTTGCGAAAATCCTTGCTGTGACGCCGGTTGCTTGGTTGCTGACGCTTCTTAGAGACCAGACCGGGCATGCCGTACGTCTCATATGCATTTAACAACCGATGCATCTGGCTGCGGCTGATGCCGAGCACGCCGGCGGCCTGGACAACACTCAGGCGCCGATCGTGAATCTTCTGGATGACTTCGAGGCGATGCAATTCTTTCTGCGACATGGTGATCAAAAAGGACATGGCAACTCCGAACCCTCCTGACCGCTGTCAGGCTGAACATCGTCGCATCCTTGCTCCCAACGTTGATATTGACCAGCGTCGTCGTGCGAGGAAGGTGTCGCATTACTAAAAGGGCGTTACATACAAAGATTGCATAATATATATTATGGAACAACCGAGCCATTTTGTTTTTATTGCGTTCGCGTTGCTTTTACGGAAATGGCTCTCTGCTGGTCCGGTAAAAGAGCCATTTGGTTGTTGCGAAATTCATTCGCCAACGAGACCGTTGCATTCAACACATGACGTTCGGATCACTGAAAACGTCCTCGATGATCCTCCAAGCGATTTCCATACCATCCGGCGCGTCTTGTTTGTCCAGCGCTGGGATTCGTTCAGACAGAAATGACAAAGCGCATAGCTTTCGTCATCGAACGGTTGATGCCTAAAGATGCCGCATCCGTCGACGATAGCTTTCGACGATGTGGAGCCAAGCATTGACCGCCCAGTCGTGTAGCGAGAAAGCCCAGGGATTGTGACCGAGCCGGAAAGCTGCTCATGCCATTGTTCCACGGCCCTAACGATGTCTGTATTAGACCTACGGAGTACCTTAGGAAGGCCTTCAAGGAACTGATCTAGCGCGCGCGCCACCTTTACCGGATCACGGGCTTTCCATACGCGGTGGAAGGCCTTGCGGGCTGCATAAGCGTGTTCCAGGTAAGGATTTACTTCAACGATATTCAACGATCGTTGGACAGGTTCCGCAAACGACCTGAAGGACAATAAGTACGGATCAGTCTTCTTGAATGCCTTAAACTGGCTTTTCGACAGGAGTTCCGAGCCAATCTCCAGCATTCGCTCGCGTATCAGGAAGGGATTCACTGCGATCATGGAATCCGGCAACGTCTCTGCCACGACATTGAAAAGACTGTCCACGGTGTCGACCACCGCAACCACGATGGCACCTTTGTCTGGCATACCTTGAAGCCACCTGCGGATGTCGGCCGCCCTACCTGACATGATATAGTGAATGACGCGACGATCGCAGACATCCCACATCACAGTTGCCGTCCGACCGCCGATCTCGCACTTAGCAACACCTAGTACTTGCGGCGTCGACTGAAGGTGCTTCAACAAGCTTTTTTCCGCCTGATCGACAAGAATTTTGCGAACCGTCTTTCGGTCAAGGCCAACTCGCACCGCCAATTCGGACACTGAGACGCTCGAGTCTGCCTCTCGTCGCAGATATTCGACGAGGCGAGAAGTCGTCCGAAAATTTTCCTCAACTCCCGGAATCGTCTGGCGATAGGATGTCAAACACTTATGACACCACATCCGATGGTAGCTCACGAGCAAAGCGACTGGAGACCCCGACCGAGGGACATCAGATATGAGGATCTGCCTTCGTCCATGCATCCGCGCCCGCCCTCCGCATGTGCAAAAGAGCCCTACCCTAGCCGTCTCGACGCGTGTCACGTACTTCTGTGTCGTTACATTGAAGTCCGGCGGCGCGAGAGCGACCAGTCCCTCTGGAGGTTCGATTGCAGCGTCAATCATGGCCATGCACCTGATACTGTATACGATCTGCAACCAAAAGATCCCAGATGACTGCTTGCCAACATAATTATTTAAGATGTTTTGTCAATGTTCACAATTACTTAGTCTTGCTTTTAAAGCTTGCGAATTCACTCACTCAGCGCAATATTGAGCCCAACCGGAGGTGACGCATGAGTGTTATTAATCTTGACGGAATGGTCGCGTGCGTTGACGTGGACGGCGGACCGCGACTGTGGGCAACCTTGTGGTCTGAACTTTGGCCTCTGAATTTGAGCGAGGACGTCATCAGGAGACGGCTTCGTAGCGCCGAGCGGCTGTATGAGGTTACAGACGAGCTATTCGGCCCCGGCTCCCTTGATCGTTTCATGACGCACTGCGATTTGGAGAAGCTAGAAGTAGCTTTAGATGCATTGTTTCATCGCTTACGCAATGAAGCACGGTCCAACGACACCAACATGAGCAAAACTTTCCACCGCTCCAAATCCTTCATCTCAGAAGCTATGGCGAGCTGGCATCCGAAGGCTAACACACGTGATTTGCAGGCTGCACTCGCTGAGATCGACGACTTTCACAAGAATACCGCGTTGGGACGAGAAGCATCGGCAGCCGCCATTCGCTCTCTTCCTCCGATTGTGATCGTGGAGCTTGGTAAAATCTTCGATCCAGGGTCCCCGCGAAATCCTTTCCGCACATTTGTCGTCAAGTTTCGCAACTACCTAATCTTCTTAATCCTTCTGAGGTGCGGACTCCGGCGAAGTGAGCTCGCTCTTGCGACCACTAACGACATCATTTCCGAATTCGACCGTCGGCTGGACCGAATGGTCTATCGCATAAATGTAGTGGAGACGGGCGTAGAAGACGAACGAGCGCAGCGCCCTTCTTTAAAAACGATCCAGTCGCGCCGTCAGATTTTCATTCCGGAATATTTATACAAGCTAATCCGGCGCTACGAAATCGAAGTACGGCCACCGACCACTACGCCGTTTCTCTTTGTGTCGCAGAAAAGACGTCCAATCTCGACGCGGCAATTGAATAATATCTTCGAGGTTGCGTCGAAAGCGCTTTCCGAGGACGCAAAAGCTGCGCTCGCGCAGCAACAACTCGACAAAGCTTCTTGCCATCATTTGCGCCATACCTGTGCGGTCGGTCGCATGAAAGCGCACCATGCCAAAGGTACGCATCACGACGAAATCATGAGAATGATGCGCGTGTACTTCGGGTGGGACAAAGACTCCGAAATGCCCCTCCACTACGCCCGCGCGTATTTTGAATCGGAGAATGCGAAAGTATGGGACGCGGCGTTGGACGCCAGCGTCGACGTTTTGCGAGCAGCCGGGCTCTGCTCATCTGAGGAAGATTGAAATGGAGACGCTTCCATCCGGTTTTCAGGAACTCCGACTTCCTAAGCTCCCCAAACGGCTATCTTACTATGACGACTTCGCCTGCAAGGAGCGGATAATTGAAGATATCGAAGGGTGCGATACCGTGAGAATTATGATCGGCGGTGATGTCCACTGCTGTAATCTGCAGGTTTTCGGTGACGCAGCCAAGACGATGAGGGTGGTTATCAGCGAATGGGTCCGAAAGGTAAAACCAACGACTGCTACGATACAGTTCGCAGGGATGACCGCATTCGTCCGTGAGTGCGGAAACGACAAGTTAAAGGAACTTATACTGCTCGATCCGCTGGAGCTCGCTCGATGCTGGAATTTTACGATCAAGCCGTTCGTGACCTACGAAATGGCCAGCGCGATACGCTCGTTCCTGCATGTCCTAGCGTCGAATGAGATAGCGCATTGGAGACCGTGCGACGCCGTCAGGATTCGTCACTCGATCCGTAGCCCAGCTAAGGACAGGTTCGCAAAGATCAGAGCCGGTGCAAGCTATCTGCGGCAGGACGAGCAGTCACGAGTAGTCAATTACCTCGATCATTTTAGCGCCGAAGTCTCTGACACGACAGCATTAGCGGAGGTCATTCAAGCCGCGCTTCTTGTACTTGGATTTCAGCATGGGCTACGACCAGGACAGTCCGCTCGACTTTTAGAGAACGAAATGGAGTTTTTCGACGACGGCACGATGCACATAACGGTTCCATATCTCAAGCAGCCGCGCGGAACCGTCCGACGTGTGAGCATTCGCTCGATCAAGAAGGAATGGGTTTCAATCTTTCGTGAGTTATCAGGTCGAAATAAGCGGAATCTCACCACAGGAGGTACGGAATCCAGGCGATACCTATTGCGTCTAACACCAAGACAGGTGACGTCCGAGACAAGTCAAGCGCTGGCCTCTCTTGCGATCGAGAGGAGCGCTACTGACTTGCGTCACACTGCGGCGCAAAGGCTCGCGGACAATGGAGCTACTGCTGCGCAGATCATGGACTTTTTGTGTCAAACGAGCGGAAAGATCGCTCAGCTCTACATCGACGCCTCTCCATCACAAGGAAAGATAATAAACGATGCTCTCGGGCTCTCGCCTTTCCACCAAGACCTCCCAGCGAAACACGCTTCTCGGTTCTTGACAAAAGAGGAACTGCTCGCACTGCAAACTGGTAAGAGGCGTGCCACATGGGTTCGCTACCGGAGTAGTTGGTGGCTGCGCCAATGGCCAGAGCTTGTGCGCGCGCAGCCCGGTTACCGCATGCTACGACTGCGACCGCTTCATCCCGAGTGCTGACATTGAAGTACATCGGGAAGTGGAGGTCGGATTAACGCGTGTCGTTCAGCAGTTTCAGAGCCATGGTAACTGGCACTCCGGCACCCCTGCCTTTAATCAGCTTGGATGGACCATCAAGAATGTGAAAGCTGTGATCAAGGCACTTTCTCTACGAGCTTCGAAATGAAGGAGTTCGCACGTTTCATTAACGATTCCAGAGAATTAGCAGAAAAGAAAAACGTCTCTTGGAATATTTCCGTCGACGCAGTGGGCAACATCGTGAAGGGCCACCGATTGGAACTTGGAAGGATGGCAGGATCGCGTCAAAACGGCCCTTCTTTTTCTCGGACGATGCCAGATGAAAAGACCTTGGATTTGATGAACATAATTAGGGCAAGACAGAGACTTGACCCGATTTTTTGCAAGGCACCGGCGGAACCGTGGATCGACCTAATGATGGCAGTCATCATCGACCAGATTTTCGTCAAGGTCAACAGGCCTGCACAAGTGCAGCGGCATTTGCTCATGATCAGGATCATAGCGGCCGAGAGCGGCCCTACGCCGCCGTGGCAACTAGAGCCCTCAACCGTCCGCCGTGCCTATAATGTCGCTCTTGGCATAGGGGCATCCGGCAAGAGTGCCTTGGATCTCTCCACCACGATTAAAGTCTATTTCGACCAACTGCGACTCGCAGAGGTCCCAGCTCTCGGGAAGTATTGCGTTGCCTACGATGATGCCGCGGGCGAAGAGCGCGTGCGATCCAGAAAGGCGTATCAAAACGACCGACATGCCAGCAATCAGATTCTGGATCGACTATCAGATCGGCGCTCTCCGGAAAAGCTGCCCGACAAGAGATCATATTTCATGATTGTCGATATCGTATTCGCAATGGAGCCGCACAACGTCTCCGACTGGATACGATTCTCTGCAATCAAGCTGATGATCGTGACGGGACTTCGCGCCGAAGAGGTCCTAGGAGCGCCGGTCAATTGCCTTTCCTGGCGTGAATACCTTGACAGTGACGGCAACCCGCCTGCCCTTGGCGGCGGCGTTTCGAGGGAGGTGTTCTTTCGATATTTTGGTCTCAAAAAGGAGTCAGAAAGTAATCGTGGAAGCGCGGCGCTCTATGAAACAAGTCAAAACGTACCATTGCTTTTTCAGAGGATATTTGAAGACACGGTCGACGATGTTCGACGCGTCACGGCACCTGCTCGGGAACGCTTGGCTGCGCAGGCAGCTTCGGGCCGGCTGCTTCCCGAATACGGTCGACACGAGATCGTCCCAGCGATGGAAATTTTCTCTCGCCTCACCGGAAACCTCAAATATGCTGACTGCGAGCTCCCACCAGAAGTCGTGGCGGCCTATCGGAAGAGCCTTGATTTCGAGCATTTAAAATCCTTGCGCGACTATCAGGAGTCGTGCGGTCGCGTCTCGCATACTGTCATATCGTTCTTCTCACGAAAAAGCTTCCAACCATACGATCATCATGGCACCCCTATCCTCGGGAAGAACAAAAACTGGTTCTCATGCTATTTTCGCGTCGGCGAAGTCGAGGACGCACTACAATGCGAGCTGGTAACAAAATCGCCGGAACTTAACTCGCTCGTGATGCAAGGAGATCGACGTTACGGCACACATGATATGCTGTTTCTTATGCCCGTCCGAAACTTGGTCGAGGGCCGAAATCGAGGCGTGCTGGATGTCGAACGCTACTATGCGTTTGGGAGAGCTGACTACGGAGACATCGATCTCGCTCTTGATGGTAGCAATCCGAACTCGATTTTTCGCCGCTACCTTGGCGAAGACGGCAGCTCCCTGTGCGTCAACACCCTCGAGTTCAGACATCTTCTCAGTGACGTTCTGTTCTGCAACCACGTCTCCGACGTTATCAACGCCAAGTTTTTTGGACGTCACACGTTGAAACGAACGGCTCAGTATGATCACACGACTTTGTCAAAGGTTCTCGAGGAGATGGACATAGGCGTCGAGGAAGACGAGCTTCTCGATGATACGCAGCGCGAGATGATCGCCGAGATCCTTCGCGACAGCATCGGCGGCCTGAAGGTGGAGCAATTTCGCAAAATCCAGCGCGAAAAAGGCGATAAAGCGGCTGTTCGGTATCTGGCCGGCGCTGTGGCTGGGTTCACTATCACCCCACTTGGAGCGTGCACCTCGAATTTCGTAGCGGCGCCGTGTCCACGTCATCTAGAATGCTTTCGCCGTTGCGAGCATCTGACACGGACCTCCGACCCCGCCGAGGCTCAACGACTTGACGACCTCTTGGAAGGGTTCGAGATTCAGCGAGACGCTATCCTCGAAATCCCCGAGGCACGACGCACTCTCGGTTGGCAAAGCCAGCTATCCCATGTGAATGTGCAGATCGAAGGCACGCAAGCTGCGATTGCCGCCGCGCCAGGTAGCAAGGTCTTTGCGAATGGGGACGATCTCTTCTTACCGGTAGAAGATGAGGAAGACATTCTTCCCAGAAAGCCTCCGCGTGGCTGACAAGGACGCCCTACTCGCCGAGATCCTTCAAAAGATGCTTGCGGATGATAGGAAAATTACACTCGGGGCCGTTGTTCGGCATTCAGGCGGCGCGTTCAAGCACGCTAGTGATTTATGCCGCGTTAGAAGCAGAGATCTTCTCGTGAAGGCCGCGATTGTACAGCAGGATCAGCTCCGATCAAAATTAGAGGGCATCGATGTTCTCGATGTTGAAACCTTATCGATTGAGCTGGCGAGGAGTAGGGCTAACGAAGAGCGTCTTAAACACCAGAAATGGGTTCTATCGTCTGCTTTGTGGAAGCTAACCAGCATCATGACAGAAGCGGGTAGGATCAAGATGCAGGAGTATATGCGCCGGCATGCTGAAGTCTTCGATGATTTGGAAAAGGAAGCCTCGATACTTCAGTCGAGAGGAAAACAGGCTGACTGACCGCACAGGCAAGAACGGCACCATGATCGCCCAGGAGCATGTGGACTCGTTGGTCGAGTACTTGGAGGCCATGACTGGGCGTCCCCTGCCCCGTCGTGGAACGGAACTTAATAAGACGCTCGTCGCACGAGCATGCGGTTTCGACAGGCAGGTTTTTAGAACCAACCCGCGGTGCGCAAACCTGCTCGCTAGGGCGGACGAGGACGATCGCGTTGCCAATCTCGATCTTTTGGCTCAGGGCGAGCTCAAGCGCGAACAAAGAAGCTCGAGCGACGCTCAGTTGCACGCCATAGAGGAAAAACTATTGCGAACCACTGCGGAGAACCGTTCTTTAAGACAACGACTTGAGCGGCTTTTAAGGCTTGAGGCTCTCCTCATCGAAACAGGTCGACTGCCTTGACCAGCAAAACAGCATCCGAGACTCCCCGAGAGCACACGATGGAGGTTGTTGTAACATCCATTCATCCTTCTGCTGCCGGGGATATCATCCTCATTGGTCGCGACAAGTTCGAAAATCTCGTTCGCGCTTTGGTTCCGGGCCGGCTGTTTGCGGATTCTCCACGCGAAGGCGAGACTTGGCGGATATCCGGAAGCCGGCGAGTCCACCCTGTTTACGGTGACCAGACCTATGCTACCGTTGCGTTACCTTTACTACCAAGTGGCAAGTCAATTGTGAGGTTTCTTGCCGTCAATCCTCGCTTTGTGGGAGTCGGCTGGGCCACGGCCGAGCTTTTGTGGACGAGGTTTGGTATCGCCCTCTACGACACCATCCAGAGCGCCGACGTTGCAACGCTCGCAAGCGTCTGCGGCATAGAGCGTGCAGCGACGATCGTCGCGGAGTTCGCTGGTTTTGCGGAAAATCTGGAAGTCTTCAAAGAACTCGACAAGTACGGGACCTCCCCGCAGACCGCCGGCGCTGCGGCGAGGCTGTGGGGGCGAGCCGCCATCGCCAAGATCAAGTCGAACCCCTACTCGCTCACCCTTCTCGAACCCTGGTCGTCGGTGGATGACCAAGCCCTAAGAATGGGAGTTTTAAAAAACGACGCCCGGCGTCTCGTTGCGGGAGCCGAGCAGGCTTTAACCACGGCTCTCAAGAAGGGACACATGTTGCTCTCTCGGAAAGAGGCCCTTCGAGCCACCCAGGCAGTTATTGGATCGGGAGCCGATCCTCGTCGAGCACTCCATGTTGCGATCGAGTCTGGATTAATCGTCAACGTTGCTGAAGACTCCTTACAATTGCGCGGCTGCGAGTTCATGGAGCGGGAGATCGAGAGGCAGATCGGCCTTCGACTCAAGTTAGCCCGAAAGGTTGAAAGCGACAGTATCTTAACAACGCTTCGAAACCTCGCTGCACTCCAGCGCTTTGAACTTACCGATAAACAACGCGATGCCGTGTTCATGGTCGCGTCCGGCTCGGCAAGTATTCTTACAGGCGGCGCGGGAACGGGAAAGACCGCGGCACTGCGCGCGATCGTCGAATGCGAAGAACCGATACACGACGAGACATCCGACGCACGCATTCGTCTCGTCGCCCTCTCCGGACGGGCGGCCCGTCGTATGGCGCTGGCAACAAGAAAGGAAGCATGGACGCTGGCTCGGCTGCTCACGGCGTTCGACACTGGTGTGAGGATGGAAGAGGGGCTGATTGTGTTCGACGAGGCGAGCATGCTCGATACACCCAATGTCTACCGCGTCCTTTCCAAGCTGGGAGAGGACGTACGAGTTCTTTTCGTCGGGGACCCCGGACAACTCCCTCCGATCGGGCCGGGATTGCCGTTTCAGAAGCTCGTCACGTCCCCGCACGTTCCACAGGTAAAACTTGATCTCGTCCATCGCCAGGCAGAGAACACCGGGATTCCGTTCGTTGCCTCTGCCATCCGGCATGGATCCTTACCGACGTTTCAGACCTTCGACTTTGCTTTTGCACACAGGCCAGGGGTCTTTCTCGTACCTTGCCGAACCGGGGATGTGCCCACTGCCGTCCGCAAAGTCTTCCGAGCGATGGTAGGACCTCCGCCACGAGCTGGCTTCGCCGACGCTCTGTGGAAACGTGACGTTCAGATCGTGACGCAGATCAATTCCGGACCGGCGGGAGCCAGAGATCTCAGTAGGGATATCGAAAGCGAATTCATGGTTAAACAAGTACCGGTTGAGGACTGGGGATTTCACGAGGGTTCCCGCCTCATTTGGCTTAAGAACGACTATAGGAAGGCACCCGTCGTCGATGCCAAGGGAAAGGCGGTCATCGATCCAACGACCGGAGAGCCTCGTTTTAACGGTTTTTTCAACGGATCACTTGGCATCCCTCGACTCGTTGACGGGCGCTGTCTTCTTTCCTTGGACGACGGAAGCTCTGACTTCATCACCCGGTCGGATGTTGAAAAACTCGCTCTCGGGTGGGCGATCACGATTCATAAGGCGCAGGGTTCGTCATTTGACACTGTAATCGTGCCCATCACTCCCTCCCCTTTGCTCGACCGAACAATGCTCTACACTGCCGTCACCCGCGCTGAGAATACGGCGGTGCTTGTTGGCGATCCTGACTTAATCCGAGAAACGATCGAGTCTGTGGCTAGAACTACATTCAGGGGCTGCGGTCTGGTGTTCCACATCGAACCAGAGGCCCCTTATCTTACTTAGCGAGCGGACCCTTCCGGCTGCATGGAGCTTGAAAACGTGTCCACAAACCCATGTTCCTTGTTCGATCCTCCAGAGGATCGAACATCGCGCACAGCGCGATCCTAAGATGTTCCCCGTCCCGATACCTACATAAGGACATGAATACGGAGCCGGTCACCGAAGGCCGAAACGAAGAGAAGGACGGCAACGCCGTTGACAGGCTTCGTCTTCATGTCACTCTCGACGCTCTAGTGAAATCGATAGTTTGGAGTCGTTTGCGCGATGCCGTTGGACCGCCGTCTCTGTCTCACAGCATGGCGCACTAATGTAAGGCCTGACCGGAACAAGTCCGCGGCTCTCCGTCGAATGGTAGGGGGATACTCCTCAGCTTCTTCGATTTGATATGTTTCCCGCACAACGGGAGCATCGTAAGCGGTGTGCCGCTGGCACATTGAATTCGCACCCCTAACAAACATGCAATTGCGGCGCGGGCATTTCACAGGATCATGCTTGATCACTTGATGGCGCATATCTGGCTCATGCGGGTCGAATTTTGTAGAAATCAGCACAGATAGTCGCTAAATATTGCCCACAGCGCGTGCTGCGGTGCTGCGGGTTCCCCCGAAATCCACGGAGACTACGATCAACCTCTCACAAGGAGCGCGAACCCATGTCTTCAACGATGTCCAAGGGCCGCATTCAATCCACTCTCCGCCACTTTCTCGATAACGAGGCATCAGGCGGTGTCATCCTGATGTTCGTTGCCGCACTGGCAATCGCGACAGCGAATTCGCCCTTGGCGGACGCGTATTTCAATATCCTTCATGTCTATATCGGGCCGCTCAGCATCCAGCACTGGATCAATGACGCACTGATGGCTGTCTTCTTCTTGCTGGTAGGACTGGAAATAAAGCGAGAGATGCTGGACGGCCAGCTATCGACCTGGAGCAGACGTATCCTCCCAGGAGCCGCCGCCGCCGGAGGGATGGTGTTTCCGGCGCTGTTCTACATTTACTTTAACTGGAACGATGCGTCCGCGCTCAGGGGATGGGCCATTCCGACGGCGACCGATATCGCTTTTGCGCTCGGCGTGCTGTCGCTGTTCGGGAAACGTGTCCCGGCATCGCTGAAAATCTTTCTAGCCGCGTTGGCAATCATCGATGATCTCGGGGCAGTCATCGTAATTGCACTGTTCTATACCGCCGACCTCAACCTGCTGGCACTTTCCGGCGCGGCTATTGTCGTCGGCAACCTAATCATTTTTAACCGGATGGGCGTGAAAGCATTGTGGCCCTACCTGATGCTGGGTGCAGTGCTCTGGGTTCTGGTGTTCTCATCCGGTGTCCATGCTACGCTGGCGGGTGTTGTATTGGCGCTGACGATTCCGCTGAAACTCACGCCGGGCACTCCGGAAGCCACTCATGCACAATCTCCTTTGCATAAGCTGGAGCACCATCTTCACAAGCCCGTGGCGTTTGCCATCGTCCCGATCTTCGGGTTTGCCAATGCTGGTGTCTCGTTTGCCGGGGTTTCCATGTCAATTGTCACCGAGCCGCTGACCATGGGTGTCGCCGCCGGGCTGCTGCTCGGAAAACTGGTCGGCGTTCTTGGCACGGTTGCAATTCTCGTGAACCTCAAACTTGCCGAGCTTCCTGCACAAGCGAGCTGGGGACAGATGGCCGGGGTAGCACTCTTGTGCGGTATCGGCTTCACCATGTCTCTGTTTATCGGACTGCTGGCATTCAACGATCCTGATGTACAGGATCACGTGAAAATCGGTATTCTGCTGGGTTCACTAACATCGGGCTTGATCGGTGCGGTTTTGCTCACCGCATTTGGCCGTCGATCCGAGACTTAAATCGGGCGCTCCACGGTAGCAGGTCATCGATCTGACTCTGCTTGTGGCCGTTGGCGATGGCGGTCAGGGTGGCGCTCATGTAGGCGAACGGATCGACAGCATTGAGCTTGCAGGTTTCGATGAGTGAGGCGATTGTCGCCCAGTTCTCCGCTCCCGCATCGTGTCCCGCGAAGAGAGCGTTCTTCCGGTTCAACGCAATCGGCCTGATGGTCCGCTCAACCGTATTGTTGTCGATCTCGATGCGGCCGTCTGTCAGGAAGAGCTTCAAACCATCCCAGTATTTGTTGATGTAGGCCAAGGCCTCGCCAAGCGGGGACTTGGTCGCGACACGGCTACGGTGATGGGCAAGCCAGGCCTGCATGTCGGCGACGACCGGCGCTGAGCGTTCCTGTCGTCCAGCAAGACGAGCCTTTGAATCACGGCCTCGTAGCTCGGCTTCAATGCGATACAGCTCCCCGATCCGTTTGACGCCGTCCTCGGCAATGGGTGCTGATCCGTTGCGCGTGATCTCCACCAGCTTGCGCCGTGCGTGGGCCCAGCAATAGGCAAGCCGAATGTTTGGGCCAATGCGCTCTGGTGCGATCAGTCTGTTGTATCCGGCATAGCCATCCACCTGCAGGATGCCGGAGAAGCCTTGCAATATCCGCTCGGCATGAAGGCCCCCTCGACCAAGAGCGTAGGTGAAGGCCACGCCCGGTGGAGCGCCGCCGCCCCATGGGCGATCATCCCGCGCCAGCGCCCAGAAGTATCCGGTCTTGGTCTTGCGCGAGCCGGGATCGAGAACCGGGGCGCGGGTCTCGTCCATGAACAGCTTGGTAGAGCGCTTCAGGTCGGCGATCAGAGCATCAAAGACTGGACGGAGTTCGAATGCCGCCCGCCCGACCCAATCGGCGAGCGTCGAACGGTCGAGATCGATACCCTGGCGGCTCATGATCTGTGCCTGCCGATAAAGCGGCAGATGTAGGCCATCACCAGACCGCTGCCATCCCAGTAGATCAGCTTCAATCGGTCCGCCTTGCGTGATCGGAATACGAAGACCGTCCCCGTGAATGGGTCCTTGTGCAGTTCATTCTTGACCAGCGCCGCCAATCCATCGTGACCCTTGCGGAAATCGACAGGCTTGGTCGCCACCATGATCCGAACCCGGTTCGAGGGAAAGATCATGCAGGAACCGCACAGGCACGTGCAACAGCGGCGATCCGGGAGGCGGACGCGCCTTCTTCCAAGCGGATCGTGATAGCGCCGATGACGATCTCGGGACGGCTGGCCTTCTTGAGGGGCGGCTCCACAACGGGCGGATCGACGATCACCGCTGCAAACTCCATCGCATCCTCGGGTGGAGGCAAAACCAGCTTGCCCTGCCGTGCCATCGTCCGCCAAGTGGAAAGGTGGTTCGGCTTCAGGCCATGTCGCTCTGCCACTTTATTCACCAACGCTCCGGGCCGAAGGCTCTCTGAAACAATCTGCGCCTTGACGTCGTCTGGCCAATGCCGCTGCTGTTCACGCCCAGACTTTCTGGTCGTGAGAAACTCCAACGTACTCTCCATGGAGAAACTCCCTTTGCTCATCCATGGAAAGCGGATCACAGATTAGGACGGACAGAACAACGTGGGAGCGGGACACCGGTTACGGAGCATCCCGATGCAGACTATGCATCCGTCGCCTTTACGCGTCACAGAACGCGTGGCGTCCAAAAGTCCTGCGGAAAATTAGAGGAATCTAAAGGATTTAAATATCCTTGCGTGGAAGTAACTGCTAGAGCGATTCCGTGAAAATGGGATGGAGTCGCATGGCTGGTCTCGCGGTAAAAATCCAGGAACTCGATGACAAACTCCTTGAAGAGTTCATAGACATATGGCTCACCCGGAAGGCGACGAAGTATCTTCGTGTCGAAACGCTTGGGAAGGCGAATGACAAGGGTCGCGATGTTGTCGGGTTCTGCTCTGATGATCTGCACGAGGCTGACTGGGATCTGTATCAATGCAAGCGGAAAACGCATGGAGCCAAGCTTGGGATGCCAGAATTCCTCGCTGAACTTGGAAAGGTTTTCCACCATCACACGACAGGCACCTACAAGACGATGCCGCGGGAATTTTTATTTGTGGCACCGCGGGGAGTTGTCGGGCCGGTGCAAGACCTCCTTTTGAATCCTTCGACAATCGCTCCCGCGTTAGTCGCGGGATGGGATCAGTACTGCCGGAAATCGATTACGGCAAAGGTAGACATTCCACTCAGCACGGCCGTTTCCGCGGCTATCGCAAGTTTCGACTTCAAGCAGGTAGACTACTATTCCGCGGCAAGGCTCGCCAAAGACCCGGATGCGAACCCGGCGATGAGCAAGCTGTTCAATCTCCTTCCCGGCGACGCGCCGGAGGGTACGATGCCGGACGAGATTGCAGTCAGCGAGTTGACCTATCTGGCACAGTTGACGCAGGTTTACAGTGAATTCGCAGGCAAACCCTTCTTTTCTACTGATGACGTCCTCTCCCATCCCGAACATGGAAGACACCTCAGGCGACAGAGAACCAGATTTTTCGAGGCCGCCGCCTTTGAAAGATTTCACAGAGACAATACTGCGCCAGGTGCGGTGGAAACGTTCAAGAAAGATATCTACGATAGCGTCATAGATGCATACGAGCGATCGCACTCTACAAAGCTCGATCGCGTCGATGCCGTTCTTAACCACGCACTGTTGGTTCCCACAGATCTGCGTGGAAAGATTGCGCGAGGTCCTGTTCGCCAAGGGATGTGTCACCATCTCGCCAGCGACGGAAAACTGAAGTGGGACTAATGTCGGAAGAATTCGGGGAACTGTTCAACTCGCAGCTCGAGGCAGGCATACGCGCCGTCGTCGTGCTCGAGAACCTGCGTCCAGTGGCCGCCGACCTTTCCGAGATGGTTCTCTTCGATCACATCGTCGTCCATTCCGCGGATATTGGCGGCCCCAAATCTCTTCATGCCGACGTGCCTGGCCGGAAAGGGGAACTCCTTGTTCGAAGAAGGCTAGTAGAGGCTGGGCTCGACCTCATGCGCCGGTGTCATCTTGTCGAAAAGGCAACTGACGACAACGGCTTCGTCTGGAGGGCTTCGGACGACGCGGCATCGTATGTCGAGCTTCTCGAAACCAAATACTCCGAGCATCTCAAGACGTGCGCTGTCCGGCTCGCGACGGAAGTCAGACGTCGCTCGAAAGAAGGGTTCAAGGAATACGCGCGGGAGAGACTTGGCGACTGGGGTGAGTCCTTCGGCACCAAGGGCGGGGCTTGATATGGCTGCTGATCGGATCGTCATCAAACGCCTTGCGTTCACGGGGCCGGAGAAGGCGCTGAAGGATCTCCCGTTCGTTCCGGGGCTGAACGTTCTATGGGGAGCGTCCAACGCCGGTAAGTCTTTCATGATCAAATCGCTGGACTTCATGTTCGGCGGTGGAACGCCGCTGCCTGGAATCGCACAGCTTCAAGGATACGACCGCTGCTGGATTGAATTGGATCTCCCC
Organism: Rhizobium skierniewicense; assembly: GCF_014196515.1. Lineage (GTDB taxonomy): Bacteria > Pseudomonadota > Alphaproteobacteria > Rhizobiales > Rhizobiaceae > Agrobacterium > Agrobacterium skierniewicense. The sequence goes on from NZ_JACIDV010000008.1 coordinate 90,332, forward strand.
CGCTCTGGCGCGACGACCTTGTCGCGGTCACCGAGAGGCGGCAGCTTCGCCGTATACGCTGACCCCGTCGAAAACGCGCTCGGGACGGATCCAGAAGGAACACTGTCGGCTACCCACTCTTCTGGGACAGATAGTTTATCCGGATACCTCCTTGACCAGGTCGGCATTCAGGGCAAGCAGATCGCATCGACGTTATCCGGCGACAAAGTCGGGTTCAGCGTCCGGCACTTGGCCCGCTATATGTTTACGGAGGAAACTCCGATGATGTCGGAGGCTGCTCCGATTAGGATATCGGAGCGGAACAGTGAGACGCTGGATCGCAATGTCCTCAAATTCATTCTTTCAGGCATCGACGACAGCGCCGTGGTGGTCTCGAAGAGCACCAAGGAGCAGAGGACTGCGAATTCCGGGAAGATAGAGATCGTCGACGAAATGATCGCTAGCACGCAGGCTGAGCTTGCGAAATTATTTCCCCAAGACGATGCCATAGACGAGTTGGATCTCGCAGCGCAGAATGAGCGTCTGACGGCTTCGCTGCGCGCCTACCATACCACCCTTTCGGCAGCGCAGCAGCGTCTCGACCTCCTTGTGCAGGGCCGCCGTCGGGCTAAGGACGAACTCGAGAACCTCCACTTCCGCATCGCTTCGATCAATTCAACCGTCGACCGCTTTGGGCTGCTTGAAAACGTCTACAACAGCGATATGGAGAGGCTCGAAGCTCTTGAGGAAGGCGCGGCTGCCCTTATGGCTGGCGCTCGCCGACCCTGCCCTCTATGTGGAGCCGACCCCGCCCATCAACATGAGGCGCACGGTCTTGAGGTTGTTGAGCTGTCGCGGGCTGCGGTGGTCGCAGAGATTGTCAAAATACGAGGTGAGAGTTCCGATCTCAAGCTCACCGTCCGATCACTGACCGCGGAGTGGGAAGGACTGGTAGCTCGAGCAGCTCAAATACAAGAGCAGCTCGCTCAAGCCGAAATCAGGATCGCCGGTGCCCGACCTGCCGAAGTCCAAGCTAGAAAGTCCTACGAAGAGATCGACCAAGCGCGGCAGAGGATCAAGGATGGTCTTGCCTTGAAAAGGCGTATCGACAGTCTGAAAGTCAGGAGGCAAGAGCTCGAGTCCTTCAAGGCTGTGAAAACCTCCGACCCAGTTGTTCCTGGAATCAGCGGCCCGCTGGGGCACGAGTTCGCCATGACGGTACAATCAATACTCCACGAGTGGCAGTTCCCCGGCGAACCCGTGGTCTCCTTCTCGGAGAAGCACGACATCCTCCTGAACGGTTCGGATCGAGGAAGCAACGGCAAGGGCGTCCGTGCGCTTATGAACGCAGCCTTCAAGATTGGCGTCCTGATCTTCTGCCGTGAGCATAATCTGCCGCATCCTGGTATCGTGGCGCTCGACAGCCCGCTCCTAAGCTATCGTGACCCCCACACATCGAGGCACGGCGAGCTTTCTGCGGACGAACAGCAGGTAAAGAACGCCGGGCTAAACACGTATTTCTACGAATATCTCGAACGGCAATCGTCGCACGCGCAATTCATCATAGTCGAGAACGATCCGCCGCCCTTCAAGCTCGGCCCAGACGCAATGGTGACGACCTTCAGCGGCCCTGTTTCCGTGAGTGGTCGTAGTCCCACAAGCCAGCGAAGCGGACTTCTGTAGAAATCGGCAATCCTCCGTGACCTTAGGTGCTTCTCTTCAACCCTGCCTGGTCAGCACCAACTATGGATGATCCTGCCTTTCGACATTCGGATGATATGGACGTCGTCTTTTGACGAAGGGTCGCGTGCCACCGAATTTTGGTCGGTTCCATTAGGGGCTCAATTAAACGATTGCCCCTACGCAGGGCGGAAACACTTAAAAAAGCATGTATTCCGGTTGCGCTTTGAGGAATGCACCTTTCGTGACCGTAGAGAAGTAAGATTCTTGAATGAGGTTTTTTTTCTCGGCCGACCAGCTATCAACATGCGACGGTCGAAGGAAAAAATTCTCCGTCGTATCAAGCGCCAAAGTAGAAAGCGCGAGCAATCGCTCTTCGCCCCTCTTCAGCATAACGGGCGCAATGTATTTCCTGGCGTTTGCTGACTGCGCTTTGGGATAGCTGAAAATCACCGCCGTTTCACTCCCTGAAAGCGGGATCATATTCAATGCAATGCGCGGCATTTTATTGTCTTTTGGATTTTCGATGGTTGGAAAGAACGACGACGACGCCAGCACTGCGGCGCGATCCGAGATCACGAAAATCGAATGCGTTATTTCTCCGAAGCGGCCTTTCAGCATGTTCGTGTCATAGTGGTCGAGGCGATACCGCCACGTCATCCATGCTTTGTGCATAGCTTCGACGGGTGCAATAGCTGACATGGTTCTGTCATTGGGATTGACCAGCCCCAGTTTTACATTGGTCTCGTGGGTAAATTGCAGTTTCGCTGCACCTTCTAAAATGGCATGTAGTTCCCGCGTTAAAGAGCGATACGCTATTAAAAATAGTTGCTCGGCATTTTCCAGATCGAGTAGTTTGGTATCGATAGGACGGAAGATTTCCGTGTCGTGTCGATTGCAGAATCCCGTGAATGTAGACGCATTGTTACGGCCGACCCTCTCAAATTCGCAGACGGGTTTCGCACCAGCGAAATTTATCTTTAGGCCGTAGACGTGCTTATCTTCTTCAATGAAAGATAGAGCCGTCGACTTCTGGACGGAGTGAGCACGAATTGCAGGTTTTTCGCAACCCATGTCCGGACACAAGCATTTGTTGAATTTCTGATTTATCGCCTCGAAGAAGAGCCCTTTGTGTCTGCCGTCAGTCATCGTTTTCATTCTCACCCCTATCCGCGCCTGCAGTATTCAAATCGATTTAGTTGACATACGTAGAGATAAAATCGACCAAGCAGCGCAGTAAGTAATCAACAGGAGGTACGATGCCAAGTTGGCTCAACAGCTTCTTTTCCTTAAGCCATGAAATCCCCTCCAAGACCGCTCTAACTGTATTTTGTGCAACGCTCCTGATACTTTTTCTACCATCAGAGTGTTTTCAGGCACAACGAGATTGTTGGACACGTGTCAGCCCAGCCTGATCCATCGGGGTCCGTTCCTGGCGCAAAGTTGCCGAGACAGCAGTTGGCCCCAAGAGGTGATAGGCGACCAAACGCGATGGCGCAGCTTCGCGCCCTCATTTCGGTCGTGCGGGAGTTTCGATAGATGTGCCGAGAGCCGCCAGACCACTTAGAGGCAGCATAAGGGTCATTGCCCGTGGGCATTAGCGGTGCCTGAAGGGGGCAGAGCGAGTCGGCCGCTCCTGACGACGGGGCTCAGGAAAGCAGGGTCTGCTTGAGTTCGAGAAGTATAGAACGTTGGGGATTTGTACCCATGCCATAGTCATCCACATTTCTTAATGTGGTGCGGCATCCTATATTCTTGGCCTATGACCGAATCAACAAATACCGCATCCGAAAAACCCAAGTATGCTCCGTCGCGTTACATGCGTGACCGCCACCCCGACCTGTTCTCCGACTCGGTGTCGGAAGTGGAATATGAGGTCGAGCGCGAGGTGTTGTCATACCACCTCGAAACGCTTACCAATCAGAAAGGCGAAACCGCATTCGAGAACTTCGCTCAGCGCCTTTGCGAGAAATTCATCGCGCCGAATATTCGTCCTCAGACGGGTCCGGTTGGCGGGGGCGACGGTAAGACCGACGCAGAGACATTTCCCGTGTCGAGTGAAATCTCTACGCGCTGGTTCGTGCCCGACAATGACAAGGCCGGCGAGCGCAAGGCTTTCGCATTCAGTGCCAAGAAGACTTGGCGCTCAAAAATCAAGTCTGACGTCGCCGCCATCGCCGGTACCAAACGTGACTACGATCAAGTCATCTGCGTCACGAACCAGTTCGTCCCCGCGAAGAAGTCTGCCGACCTTCAAGACGAGCTTTTTAAGGAACATGGCATTCCAGTCACCATTCTGGATCGCACATGGCTCCTCGACCGCGTCTTCAAGCACGACAGTATGGCGATTGCCGTCGAGGAGCTTGGCGTTGGCAAGGGCACGGAGAAGCAGACCAAGAAGCTGGGGCCGAATGATACCAAGCGCGCGGCGGAGCTGGATGCCCTTGAGGCAAAGATCGCTGATGGTTCGCAGTATCAGGGGCAAACTGTCGCGCTGGTCGAAGATGCGCGACGTGCTGCGCTTCTGGCTCGAGGATTGGAGCATTCGAGCGCCGAAGTGAACGGGCGTTTCGATCGCGCACTCCGTCTCGCGCGAGATAACCACATCAAAAAACTTGAACTCGCTATTGCCTACGAGTGGGCATGGACCTCCCATTTCTGGCATGAGGACCACCTTCGCACGTCTGAACTCTACGACGATGTCGAACGTCTCGCTTTCGGTTCTGACGATGCAATTGACTTGGAGCGTCTAAGCAATCTTCTGCCCCTGATACGCATGAGCGTGCACACGGGCTCGATGGACGCATCGAAAGGAAAGCTCAAGAACCGCACCGCTGCACTCAAGTCCGCGCTGGAAGCTCTGATGGTGCAGACCAATCGGCCCAACAACGCGCTACATGCTGAAGCCATGTTGCTGATGACTCGTGTCTCCGAAAAAGGTGTTGAGCATCGCGACGACCCGCTGAAGAACATCTGGGTCTCGTTCACCGACGTTATCAAACGAGCCGAAGGGCTAGGAACATTCCCGTTCACGAGCATCGCAGATGCCCTCACACAAATCGGCGAATTCATCGCTGACAGCGACGAATTCGACACGCTGTTCGAGACCATCACCGATGCCCTCGCGGCACGCAGCGGCCAAGGCGAGGCTGCAAGGAAGAATGTTCAAAGGGCGTATCAGAAGCTTGCGAAGGGATTGCCCTATGACGCCATCCGCTGGTTCGGCCGTGCCGTCGCGCTGCTCATCAAGGAGGAGTACGGGGACGAGCTCATCGATGCGTTGCTAGGCGCAGGATTCGCCTTCGAACAAGTCGGCCTTCCGTGGGCTGCAAGGAATTACACCCTCGCCGCCGTCAGTCAGGAATTCTTCGCCTTCAAAAGATACGGCAGCATTGGCGCGTTGCGGTCCTCGGTCTTGTCCAGGTACTTCGACACGGAATTCAAACTCGGTCGAGTTCCACAGATCCTGAGCGCGCACGAGCTCGAAATGATCGTTTGTACTGCCCAAGCACGCACGGACGGGCAGCGCCGCCGCCTCAACAAGGTGCAAGAGTCGCACATGATGCAGATCGCATCGCTGCTTCTGCAAACTCCCCTCGATAAATTGAGCGAGATCGCTCAGCTTCCTGATGCGCTCGAACGGCTCGCATTGCCAATGTCGCGCACCGCTCTTCTCTACCTGATGGGAAATGAAGACATCCTGAGAACGGAGGGCTGGATACCGGAACAAGAGACCCCCGAAGGCGCAGAGATCTTCATGCGAGACCTGCGTGATTACGGCGTGAAAGCGGACTACCCTGCTCCAGACTTAGCCCTTGGGGAAACCGTTACGCTCTCGTCCAACGTGCTCGGATGCCGCATCGAGTTGGCTTGTGCCAACAATCTAGTCTCCATCGGCATTGGCGAGGCTGTCCTCGGGTCACTGGAAGCCTTGCTAGCGACGAGTCTCGATCATCGCATGTTGCCTCAGGTGGATCACTTGCAACTGCGGGTTACGCCGTCCGACACCGTCGGACTCAGCCCCGTTCTGACGTTTGCCGATGTTGACGGCGAGCCCATCGGCACGATCGCGCATCGCATGGTCATGGAATACAAGACCAAAGAGGATGCGCTATCGTTTCCGCATTGGATGAGTGATGCGGTTCTCGAAATCTTCCTTCGCTTCGCCGCGCCTCAGGATGCCGAGGCGTGGGGTAAGGCGCTGTTCGAAGATGAACGCGCCCTAGATCGCGCGCTGACGTTCTCGAACGTTCCAGTCATGCTCGCTAATCTGCACGGTGATCGCGCGCAGCTTTCTCTCGCTGATTGGATCGATCCTGCCGACCCCACCTATGAGGTCAAACGCACGAAAGTATGGCCCCCCGCACCAGCTCCCGAGGCGATCAAATCGTTTGGCAACACACAGCGCGGCGAAGGCCTTGCGCCCAAAGAAATGCGCGATGCGGCCAAAGGCAAGCACTCTAAGACGCGCTGGCTCTCGCCTATCGATATGCAGAAGTGGGACAAGGCGAAATGGAACGGCACCTTCTTCATGTGGTCCCCGCCCGGCCCCGACATGCCGCCTCCCATGCTGGGACTCGCGTACGAGAATTCTTCGGTTGCTAAAGACATCTTCAAGTCATGGCGTAAGCGGTATGGCGATGACGACGTTAAAGACGATCTCAAAATTACTATCGTTCGCGGCATATCGCGCGATTATCCCGCTGCTTATGCCGTGATGGTCAGTCAAAATCCGGACAATGTTCCAATATCGGAGGGGAATATCATCGGATTTGTGTCACGCATCAATCGCATGTACCCGAATTCAACACAGAACCTCGATCGGTTCGTCGCGGACTATTCGCGTCACGGTCGGTACGTGCTGTTTCCTGCCCACTTGCCAAACAAGCTGGCGCAGCCCGAACCTATTTTCGACCTGCCTATAGGCAAGCACAATCTGACCGTCATTAACGCCTGGGAAATCACCACCAATGATATCGTGGCCTCAGTCTTGGATTTGGATGAACCGCCCTTTATCCCAGCGGACCAGCCGAATGCGCCCGTCCTCAAAACGCTGGAATGGCTAAAATCCTTACGCCTCGAGTAAGTGATGTCCGGATTGGCGGTGGTTTTGATCGGCGAAGGATTGGCTAGCGTAAGCACACGAGTGACCGCTTCGGGCCAGCTTGAGACCTTGGCCTGGCTAACCTGAACGCCCGCGTCCTCGATATGGACGCTGAAAGTGGTCAGTCTGGTTCCGGCCCCATTACAGCCGTTAACCGCGACGCAGCTCAATGTCTCCTGTTGGCGGATACTGTTGAAAAACTCCAGCAGGCCGCTTTTCATTCGGGCTCATTGAAATAATATCGCGCATTCCACGCTCCCAGCACGTCAGACGCAAAGTGGTTTCCTCTCTCCCGTACCGACAGAAAACTATGCCTGACGGTCGGGCAAGCCGCGCCTTACCGATGCTCAGGGGAGTATTTCAACAGTATCGGCGCAATCCGGCCATTAACCTCGCATCTTCGAGACGACCTTTGGTCGTTTGGTCCATGTACCAAGACCTACACAAGATTCATCTTTCCGAACCTAAGGGGCGTTACACGACGCGGGAATGTTGAACAGGCGGCTGCATCAGCTCAATTGTGATACCATCCGGGCCAGAGATGTACGCGACCATTGTTCCGCATCGGGGTCCGGCCGGTATCGGCTGCGGCGAACCCTTCACGGCCCACCCCGCCCTCTCAACCCGCGCGATCGCCCTGCGGATATCCGTAACCGTGAAGGCGATATGCGCGGCGCCGATCGCACCCGCGCTCTGAGGTGTCTCCCCCAGCGTACGGCCTGTCGAATATTCGAGAAGCTCGATAGGGTAGCCATTTGGAGATGCCACCAGCGCCATTCGGCAGCGCGGATCGTCAACCCCCGTGGCCTCCCGTAGAAACTCTCCACCCATCTCTCCTCGGCGAACAAGGTCGAAACCCATCGCCTCAGTCCAGAACTGGATCGCATCCTCCAGCGAGGCGACTGAGAACCCCGTGTGGTCCACAGCTATCACGCCTGCATGTTCGGTCATTTTAATCCTCTCATATCTACCAGTTAATTCTTTGACCGAGCTAACCACGGCTCGATAGCCTTAGAATCTTTCTTTCGTCTCTCGACATCGTTGGGAGCAAAACTTCACGTTGTCCCAAGTCTTCTTCCACTTCTTTCTCCATGAGAATGGCCTGTTGCAGACCGGACAGAACTTAGTGGGCAGGTCTGACTTCTCACGACGCTTCGGCATCCGTTACTCCAGACAGTCTCCATCGATAACGAGACCTTGCCGTGCGTGGCCAACTCAAGCCGACGGTAGCGTGCGCGCGGTCAGCTTGTTTCCATCCGGGTCGCGGAGATAGGCGACAAATGAGCCATTCGGGCGTTCTGACGGCGGTGTCTCGATCGAGTTTCCTCCGTGGCTTGTCCCGGCGTCGTGCCATGCTTTCACATGCTCCGGGCTTCGAGCGACAAGACCGATCGTCCCACCGTTGGCGACCGTCGCTGGTTTCCCATCAATCGGCGTTGTTACCATAAGGCGGCTTCCGCCATGTTTGTAGATAAGCCTCCCTCTGGCGTCGATTTCACCGGGCTCGCCGCCGAGGGCAGCGAAGGTGGCGTCGTAGAAAGCTTTCGATCTCTCCAGATCATTGCTGCCAATCATTACGTGAGTAAACATCGGTCGTCTCCTGTCAGCGGTTGCTTCCAAATATGGCCGAAATTTAACACAAAGGGATCTCAAGTCTCGGAGCCCTGATGCCGGAAGAACCCAAATCGACTACACGAGAGTTCGTGGTACAGACCTGACAGAATCAGTTGGCAACATTGTGTGTAATAGGATCAGCATGAAGACGATCGGGATACTCGGCGGCATGTCCGCCGCTTCCACGCAAATCTATTATCGCGAACTCTGCCGGATGACGCGATAGCGTCTCGGAGGGCTTCATTCGCCGGAATTGCTCATCCGTTCGCTTGATTTCGCGACGATAGAGAGCCTCCAGGCATCGGGAAGATGGGAAGACGCGGGCGACATTCTGAACCGGGAGGCGAAAGCCTTGGAGCGTGGCGGTGCAGATTTCATCATCCTTGCGACAAACACGATGCACAAGCTTGCTGATGCAATGATGCAGGGCGTCTCTATACCCTTGCTGCATATTGCAGACGCCACTGCGGCGCGCATCAAGCAGCAGGATTTGCGAACGCCTGGTCTCATGGCTACTGCATTCACGATGGAGCAGTCCTTCTACGTGGACCGGCTGAAAGCTGCGGGTCTTTCTTATATCCTCCCGGATGCGCCGGACCGAGCCGAGACCCATCGGATCATCTACGAAGAGCTCTGCCGCGATGTCATCACAGCGGACAGCGGGACAGCCTATCGCGATATTGCTGCGCGTCTCGTCGAGCGCGGAGCTGACTGCTTGATCCTCGGCTGTACTGAGGTCGGGATGTTGCTCAATCAAGAGCTCGTCGCCGTACCCGTATTCGATACGACGCTAATTCATTGTGATGCAGCGCTCGCAATGGCATTGGACGATTAGCTTTATCCTGTAACTCAATGAAAATTTCGCGCCTTAACTTTCAACGTATCAATGTGCAGATCCCTGATGAAGATGTCCCGCGCCTCAGGCACCGGTTTCTGTCTATCTCGAGAATCTCCACCACCTACTGAGCCGTGAGCGAACTCGTCGCCGCGTCCGGATGGTGCTTTGAACACGACATCCATGTCAGCCAGACCGGAGAGATCCCCAGAAAGGTCGAATAGCTGCTGGGCGACCAGATGCACGACCTCCCCTTCCCGCTGAATTCGTCCGTTGATGGCCATCATGCTCGATCCAAGCACAACGCGGCGCCGCCTCTCGAATAAACTCGGCCAGACGACCACGTTCGCGGGACCGGTTTCGTCTTCTATCGTGATAAACATCACGCCTTTCGCGCTTCCCGGCTTTTGTCGAACCAGGACAAGACCTGCGGTGTAGACCCATCTGCCGTCGCGGGCAGACATTGCGTCTTCGCACGTAATCATGCTGCGCTTGGTCAAGCTCTCCCGCAGGAATGCCATGGGATGTTCGCGCAGTGTCAGGCCGACGTGTCCGTAGTCCGCAACCACATTATGCCCCTCGGTCATCTGCCGGAGCTCGACTTCAGGCTCCGCCTGCTCAGCGATCGATTTCTGCTCGCGGTCTGCGGCAGCCGCAAACAGCGGCAAAGGCTCGTCACGCAGCGCCTTGATCGCCCAGAGCGCATCGCGGCGTTCGAGCTGAAGCGATGGCCGGAAGGCGTCGGCCTCTGCGAGTTCTACGAGAGATGCTGCCGGAACACCGGATCGTCGCCACATATCATCGACGGAACTGAACCCATCGTTCATGCGCGCGGCAACGATTCGAGCCGCATCCGACGCTGCCAAGCCCTTCACCATCCGCATCCCAAGGCGCACGGCATGACGGTCGGTATTTCCGATCGGCTCCAGCGTGCAGTCCCACCTGGATCGATTGATACAGACAGGCCGGATCTCGACGCCGTGCGCACGGGCATCGCCAACAATCTGCGCAGGGGCATAGAAACCCATAGGCTGGGAATTCAGCAATGCAGCACAGAACACATCCGGGAAATGGCACTTGATGTAATTCGAGGCATAGGCGATCAGCGCAAAAGAGGCAGCGTGGGATTCCGGGAAACCGTAGGACCCAAAACCTTCGAGCTGCGAAAATGTCTTCTCGGCAAATTCGGCGGTATAGCCGTTTCGCACCATTCCGGAGACCAGCTTCTCCTTGAACCTGCTGACGCCGCCCGTAAATTTGAAGGTCGCCATTGACTTGCGCAACTGATCGGCCTCACCTCCCGTGAACCCAGCGCAGACCATGGCGACGCGCATGGCGCTTTCCTGAAACAGCGGCACGCCCAGTGTTTTGCCCAGCACGGCTTCCAGTTCCGGCGTTGGATAGTCCACCTTTTCCTTGCCTTCCCGGCGGCGCAGATAGGGATGCACCATATCCCCCTGAATAGGACCGGGACGCACGATCGCCACCTGAACGACCAGATCATAAAATGTCCGCGGCTTCAGACGTGGCAACATCGCCATCTGGGCTCTGGATTCGATCTGGAACGTGCCGAGGGTGTCGGCTTTGCGGATCATTGCATAGGTCGCCGGATCCTCTTGGGTGATCTTTGCGAGATCCAGATCGTCGTCCTTATGCTTGCGGATCAGGTCGAATGCTTTGGACATGCAGGTGAGCATGCCCAGTGCCAAAACATCGACCTTCATGAATTTGAGGGCTTCCACATCATCCTTGTCCCATTCGATGATCTGCCGGTCTTCCATCGTGGCAGGCTCGATGGGAACGAGGTCATCGAGGCGGTCGTGGGTGAGCACGAACCCGCCGGGGTGTTGTCCGAGATGACGTGGTGCGCCCATCAGTTGCTGTGCGAGTTGCAGCGTCAGCTTCAGCCTGCGGTCATCGGGATTGAGGTTCAATTCCCTCACATTGCGATCACTGACCTCTTCCGACCAGGACCACATGCCCGACGACAATGCCTTAATCACATCCTCAGGCAGGCCAAGCACCTTGCCGACATCGCGAATGGCACCCTTGGCACGGTAACGGCTGACGGTCGCACACAGTGCCGCCTTCTCGCGGGTGTAGGTCTTGTAAATCCACTGAATGACCTCTTCGCGTCGCTCATGCTCGAAATCAACATCGATATCCGGCGGTTCGTCGCGCTCTTGGCTGATGAAGCGTTCGAACAAAAGGTCATTTGTGGAAGGGTCGATGCTGGTGACGCCGAGAATATAACAGACGGCAGAATTGGCAGCCGATCCGCGCCCCTGACAGAGAATTCCTTGCGCGCGCGCGAACTGAACGATCGAAAACACCGTCAGAAAATACGGCGCATATTTCATCGCCTTGATAAGATTGAGTTCGTGCCGAACCGTCGCCAGAACGTCTGGTGGCATACCCTCCGGGTATCGGTCCGGCACGCATTCCCAGACATAATGTTCGAGAGACTGTTGCGCGTCTTTACCCGGAACGATCGCCTCCTCGGGATACTGATAGGTCAATTCCTCAAGTGAAAACTTGCACTGATCGACAATCTCCATCGTCCGCCGCAATGCTTCGGGATAGCGCGGAAACAGGCGTTCCATTTCCTCTGGCGGCTTGAGATATCGATCAGCATGACGTTCACGTTCGAAACCGACGTCGTCGATGGTTGATTTGGTGCGAATGCAGGTGACGATGTCCTGAAGCTGCCGTCGTCCCGGCTCGTGAAACAGGACGTCGTTGGTGACGACGGTTTTGACCTTGTGGCGCGTGGCCATATTGGAAAGATCGTGGAGCCGAAGCTGATCGTTTGGTCTGCGGCGCAGGCAAAGGGAAACATAGGCGCGATTTCCAAACACCTCCGCGATCTTCCTGAGCTGCAAGGCACATGTATCGTCGGCGAGATCGGGAATGAGGATGCCGATCATGCCATCGGCGTAGGTTCTCACATCGTCCCAATGAAGGACACAGTTGTTCTTGCCGCCTCGCCCCTTGCCAAGCGTGATCAGCCGGGTCAGACGCGAATAGGCGGCCCGGTCCGTCGGATAGACCAGGATCGACATGCCATCCTGTAGGTCAAGCCGGCAGCCGACGACAAGCCGCAGGCCGGTGGCGCGAGATGCTTCCAGTGCCCGGATAATGCCAGCCAACGAATTGCGATCCACGACACCGATGGCGTCGATGCCGAGGCTTTTCGCCGTCTCGAACAGTTCGGTCGCGCTGCTGGCACCGCGCAGAAACGAAAAATGGGTGGTCACCTGAAGCTCGGCATATCTCATGCGAATATCCCCTGTACGAACCATTTGTGCGACCCGGTTTCGCTATCTACGCCGTCGCCAGCCCGGAAAACCCAAAGGCGTTCGCCCGCTTCGTCCTCGATGATGAAATAGTCCCGGACTGCGGCCCACTCGGATGTTCGCTGCCACCACTCGCCGAATATTCGTTCGGGACCATCGGCGCGTTTCACCTTGCGGCGTTTGCCACGCCATGTGACGGAAACGGGAGGATGATCGGGCATCAAAGCGATGACCTCGACCAGTTCGGGATGAGCGAGCAGTCGTACCGGACGCGGCCAGTGATGCGACCAGGAGACGACAATGTCATCTGCAATGGGTGCAATCCGCTGAACGCTGCGCTCGGGAACATCGGAGGCAACGGGTGCGAGGCGGTAGACACGCTGTCCACGGTTGCCGAAAATGTCGATGAGCGGGGTGATGTCCGCGATCTCGTCTTCGACAAGCGAAGACGCCCTCTGTGTCTCTTCAAGCGGCTCGACCATGATGGCCGCAAGGGTAAGCTTCTCGATCCCGAAACCCGGATCAATCTTCTCGGTCCTGTCGCGAAACAGTTTCGTCAACCATGAGACATCGCGGGCGGCCTTTGCTGTTCCTGCCCGCAGTGCCTGGGTCGTGTTGTCGACCTTGTGGACGATGAGATCAACGCGGCGAACACCCAGACCCTTTTTCTGGAGTTGGTTACAGAGTTCGATGACCAGGCGACCGACATATTTGTCGATCGTTTCGGCAGCGCCGATCGGCTCCTGGAAAATGCGGCTGACTTCGATCAGTTCGGGCGTGCGAATGGGGTCTATGGGTTCGCCGATGCGGCCGAAGATCTGGTCGAGGCGGCGTGCGATTTCTGGGCCGAAGCGCAGTGTTAGCGGTGCCCGCGGCGTCGCAGAAAGCTCACCGATGGTTCGAAAGCCGAGCGTTCTTAGATCGCCCACCACCTTTTCAGGCAGACGCAACAGAGAAATCGGCAACCGCTCGACCGCTTTTACGGTTTCGCCGCGCGGCACGATCACCGTCTCTCTGGCGATGGCGCGTGCGCAGGCATGAGCGGCACCCCAGGTGTCGGCGATCGCGACACGGGCCGTCAGCCCCCTGCCCCGAAAGCGATTGGCAATTCCCGTCAACATGGCAAGCTCTCCGCCCCGGAGATGGTCGGCACCATCTGTGTCCATGACGATGCCATCAGGCGCATCGACTGCGACGATCGGAGAGTATTGGCTCAGTGCCCAGAAGGTAATGCGCTCCAGCGCTTCGGCGTCCGCCTTCGGATCGGCATCGATCATCATCAGTCCCTGAAACAGAGCCTGTGCCTTTGCAGCCTGCATGCCGACACGTAGGCCTGCCTTCTTCGCTGCAGCATCTGCCGCCGACACCCAGCGTTTCGAGCCGGATTTCCCGATCACGGCGATGGCCTGTTCAGCCGGAATGCCGGGATCGGCGCGACGAATGCGATCCGTCGACAGATCTGGAAGATAGATCGATACGACCCTGGTCATCACACGCTCCAACAATAAACTCGGCACACTCGCCTGCGCGCGACCGCATCAATTCCAGCAACCATCTCGCCCGCCCAACACCCGGCACTGGTAACTCCTGCGACGGCAGCGCACTCACCCTCCACCGGGTCATCGACGCCGTCGGCTGGCCAAAATCATTGGCTTCCGTCTGTCTTCGCCACCTGCGAACAACAAGCGCTAGGCTCCCTTTCTTTTCCGCTGCAAGCTGAAGCCGCCGACTTGCCAGCATCGGCAGTCGCACAACCTCGCCGACGACCGCACCAAGGCCACCGAAGGAGAGCGCCTCTTCCATTGAGGCAAGCACGTCCTCCTCGCGATCGCTTTCCACGAAGATGACCCGGTTTGCGTCAAGACCTGCCTGCGCGAGCGCAGGAAAAAACAGATCCGGGCGCGTCAGGCACCAGACGATCTGGCCTTTGGTACGAGCGGCGACGCCTGCGACGAACAGGGCTGCGGCTGCCCCATCGACGGTTCCAGCCCCACCACCTGCAAATTCATGAAGAGCACCTCTGGCAAGACCGCCTCCCGGCAGCACCGCGTCGATTGCGCTCACCCCGAACGGCAGACATTCCGCTTGCTTGGCCACGACGCCTTCCAACGAGGCGATGCGATCACGCAGATCCGCTATGACATGCTCGCGCGCAGCAGCCATCGTTCACGCAATCCTTCCGGTTCGTGTCGTTTGTGGGAACGGCTTCATGCCGTTTTCAATGTTGAAGTTCACGTTCTGTTCCTGCGCTCAACAGGAGTCAAGAGGCGCTAAATTAGGAATGCAGTCCTCTATTTTTAGCAACTCAAGAGATTCGCAAATTGAATCAGTGAGTAAGATTTGGAACGGTGCTGGGTGACGCGTACAAAATAAATTTCAGGGGAGCCTGATCAATCCCTCAACATCGGCTGTCGATGCGTGCAAGCCCCGCTGATCATACGCTTCATATTCAGGAACCATCCTACGCCGATCGCGCTTACCAATGCTGAAGCTTGAAGAAAGGTAGCACCGAAGTGGTCGAAGCCAGGGTACGCGTCATCGATCTAGAAACAGGCGGCAATGGCCCGAACGACGTTTGCGAGATCGGGTGGCAGGATGTCGTCATCGATCACGCTGGAAAGTGGCAGGTCACTGACGAGCGCGGGACGCTGTTCGTCAACCCTGGCCGTCCGATTTCACCCGACACGATGGCGATCCATCATATCCTGGATGCCCATGTCGCGGATGCTCCGTTCTGGAAGGAAATAGCATCAACCGTTCTCCGTCCACCCGGCCGTATCGACGCCTTGGCAGCTCATCGAGCCGCTTTCGAGCAAAGATATTGCACACCTCGGTTTACAGGCGGAACTCCCTGGGTCTGCACATGGAAATGCGCGCTGCGCGTCTGGCCAGAGCTTCCGCGGTTTTCCAATCAGATGCTGCGTTATCAACGAATGCCCACCGGACTGGTGCATGAAATCGGCCTCCCAGCGCACCGGGCGATGCCCGACGCCTACGTTACGGCTCATCATCTCCGCGACATGTTGAACCAGACCTCGCTTGTGGATTGCTTGGCATGGAGCAGCGAACCAGGCCTTCTGCCACGCGTGCCGGCAGGACCAGATCGTGGAAAACCGTGGGACCGCATCAGCCTCGAAACTCTCAACGCGTTTATCGCAGATCGGGATGTGGACGTCCGCTTCAGTGCACAGATCGAACTGGCCCGTCGAAATGAGGACAAGCCGTCTCAGGATGCGGAACCGGCGCAAGGGACGCTTGGGTTCGAATGAGCAACATGTATCCGGATACGCCAGATGGTCGATACTTCGTCGTGAAAGGCAGGCTGTGGCGTCGCAGCAATCCTAATCTCGATGAACTTACTCGCACAGCCCTGGTCAAGGCTTTGATGGCCGCACGCCGGGCAGTTCGCGACGCATCGGCAGGCTCGCCAGAGATGAAAGAAGCTCGCAAGAAAGTGGATGCGGCCAAGGTCGCGCTTGGTGAACGCGGCCCTGTCTGGTGGGATGACGGCGCGCCGGATTTCAACCGGCACCTTGCCAAGAATACTCCTTACGCAGCCTGGTTCGAACAGTTGGAAACGGACTGAGATGTCATGGCATCCGGAAGACAAAACTCTGACCCGCTGAGCGAAGGACACAGGCATGGAATTTGATCTGGCGCGTTTCATCAAAGCGCAACAAGACACGTACTCAAAAGCCTTGCAGGAGTTATGCAACGGGCAGAAGAGGTCTCACTGGATGTGGTTCATCTTTCCGCAAATCAACGGACTTGGTCGATCGGAAACTGCACGATTTTACGCGATCTCTGGACGTTCTGAAGCCGAAGCCTACCTCAAACATCCTGTTTTGGGAGCCCGTTTGGAAGAGTGCACGAACGCCATGCTCAGCCATCCCCACCTCAGTGCACACGACATTCTTGGCTCTCCTGATGACCTCAAGTTTCATTCCAGCATGACGTTATTTGGCATCGCTGCCCAGAGTGGTTCGTCATTCGAGACCGCCCTTCACGTTTTTTATGGAGGTGAAGGCGATCAAGCCACGCTTTCAGCGTTGAAGAACGATGGATGATCAAACGCTTACCGACTTTTGCAAAAGTCAGACTTAAACTGGAATTCGGCCGCGTGAATTAGCTTCCGCGTAAAGCTATTTCAGGGTTGTCGCGGTGCCCAAACCTGAATTCCGATACGTCAAGGATGCATTTTTGCTCCCTTTACGATCTTATCGACCACCTTCTTTTCGGCTCTGAGTGCCAGTCCTACCAGCTTCGAATTGCCTGGGCTGAACTGAGCGAACACCTCCCTGTTGGCAGCGTCGTGCCCTGTTGAAAACATCTCCTCGATATAAGCCGAGGCTGTAACGTCGCGGTCGAGAACCCGGCTATGAATCGTGCGCAGCGTATCCTGATCCGCGGCGAGGACCACGATTGGCTGGATCGTCATGGGATTGTAGACATGACCAACCGCATCCCGATATGGTTCGCCGATGATGGCTGGTGTCTGGGCAACGATGCCGCTGGTCAGGAAGGCGGTGACGTTCAACTTCTGCCAGGTTGCGAGGTCATTGCGGATAACGATTGCGATCTTGGTGTCGAACATGCGGTTGAACTCCATTCAGGGTATCGAGGGAAAAGAAGACCTAGCTCCGAGCAAGGCGGGCGGTCTTGAACGTTCGTGCAAAGTCGGATTTGCCGACGGCATGCGTTTCGCTGCGCCCTCTCATGGTGTTGAGCGGATTGAAGCCCGGTTTCATGGCAACGCATTTTCGCCGCATCGTCACGACACCTACGCGTTAGGGCTGACGCTCCACGGCGTACAGACATTCCGCTATCGCGGGACCGAGCGTTTCAGCAGCCCCGGAAACGTGATCGTGCTGCATCCCGATGAGCTGCATGATGGCGCTGCAGGTACCGAGGATGGGTTGATCTATCGGATGATCTATTTGCCTCCCGACCTGATTGGCGCAGTCAATGGTTACCGTCACGCCCTTCCATTCGTTCCCGATCCGGTCGTTGCCGACATCGGCCTCTGGCAGGCACTGGCAGAGATTCTTTTCGATCTGAGCGAAGAGCCAAGCGACCTGATCATGGACGACGTTGTGATGCGGCTGGCATCGGGGCTCTCTCGTCAGGCAGGTGCTTCGCCGAGACCGATCGCAAGGTCGGCAAAGTCTGCGGTCCTCCGGGCCCGCGACTTCATCGAGAGCCACCACACAGAAGTCGTTCACTCAGAAGCACTGGAAGCTGCGTCTGGGTTGGACCGTTACGAACTGGCCAGACAGTTTCGCAGAATGCTGGGTACCAGTCCGCATCGATACCTCATCATGCGCAGACTGGAATTGGCGAATCGGTCTATCGCGGCTGGCAAAGGTCTGGCGCAGTCGGCAGCAGATGCGGGCTTTGCCGACCAGGCACATTTTACCCGCCATTTCCGCAAAGCCTTCGGCATGACGCCAGGGCACTGGCTGGCAATGCGTTCTGCAAGCTCTGGCTGAGTTTTGATTGTATTTGAATTGCCATCGGACGCGACCAAGCTTGGTAAAGGCGATCGCGGGCGAATACGATCCGCCCGCTTGTGCATCATGCTGCGTCGATTACGGGATAGTCCGTGTAACCTTCAGCGCCGCCGCCTGCGTAAAACAAAGCAGGTTTTGGGTCATTAAGCGTAGCACCCGTCTTGAGACGCCGCACAAGATCGGGATTGGCGAGTGCCATGACGCCTAACGCCTCTATATCGGCAAGTCCTGCTGCGACATCGGCACCTATCTTTTCACGCGAACGACCAGGCCGATTGAGGATCAGTGGGCCACCGAAAGAGCGGCGCATATCTTCCAGCAACAGATCGGTGCGAGTGTAGAGAACATGTATATAAGCCAAACCCATCTTGCCAAGTTCGACTGCGAGATACCGATACAGTTCATCGTTGTCCTGACCTTCGGCAATGCCGCCTGTCGCAACACCCGGTGAGAGGCGAATGGCAGTTTTCTGCGGACCGATAGCATCGACGACCGCACGGACGACATCGATAGCAAATCGCGCCCGGTTTTTCATCGTGCCGCCGTACTCATCGGTGCGATGGTTGCTGTCCGGGGCGAGGAACTGGTGTACCAGATAGCCGTTCGCACCGTGGATTTCGACGCCATCTGCACCGGCTTCGATAGCGCGCTTTGCGGCATAAGCAAAATCCGCAATCGTATGCTGGACTTCCTCCGTCTCCAATGCGCGAGGTTGTGGCACCGGCTGCATCCCGCCCATCGTGAACATGAAATCTCCGGACGCGATTGCGGAAGGAGCAACGGGCTGGCGATGATGCGGCGTGTTATCAGGGTGAGACCGTCTGCCGACATGCATGAGCTGTATGAATAGGCGCCCATTTGCCGCATGGACGGCGTCAGTGACCTTGCGCCAGCCAGCGACGTGCTCGTCAGTGTAAATACCAGGGGTCGCCAGGTATCCTTGGCCATCGTCAGACGGCTGGGTTCCTTCGCTAATCAGTAGCCCGAGCGATGCTCGCTGTGCGTAATATTCCGGCGCGAGGTCTCCGGGTGTTCCGTCAAGCTTGGCGCGGCTGCGGGTCATCGGTGCCATGGCCAGACGATGCGGCAGGGTAATCCCGCCAAGTGTGAATGGGCTCCAGATATCGGTCATCAGATTCTCCGGTGAAAGGTGTAGGGGTAGCTGGCGAGCCTCCTCGCCAGTTGCGGTTCAGTAATTTGGCTTGGCTGTCCGTCGGTCTTGTTAGCTGGCCGAAGCAAGACTCTCCGCAAACTCACGGTAGCTGTGCAGCGGGCGCTTCAGCATCGCCACAAGCCGTTCGACATCGCCTTCATTCGGGATCATGCCGTCGGTAACGTAGCGTTCTGCCATTAAACGCATTTCATAAGCGGTCCACTTCGGCATAAAGCTCGCCATGTTCTGTTCGAAACCCCTCGGATCATCACCGCCATAGACGATATCGCGACCCAGGACCTCGGACCAGATTGCAGCAACCTTGGGTCCCGTAAGCGTGTCGGGACCGACAAGATTGATCGTTTCGACTGGCAAGAGTTCGGAGGCCTGATCTCGGCGGATCAGTTCGATTGCAGCGACCTCGGCAATATCGCGCGCATCAACCATTGCAACGCCCTTGGAGCCGATCGGCATCGGATATACGCCGTGATTGAGAACGACATCCTTGATCATTATCTCGTTGTCGATGAAGTAGGTCGGGCGCAGGATCGTGGCGCTGAATCCCATCTCGCTCAGCATACGTTCGCCACCCGCCTTCACAGCAAAATGCGGGACGTTGACGGAGTTTTCGGCGTTGAACACCGAGAGATAAACGACGCGTTCGACACCCGCCTCTTTGGCAATGTTGAGGGTGATGAGAGCCTGAGTGAACTCGTCGCCCGTAACCGCATTGAGAAGGAACAAGGTGCGGACACCTTTGAATGCCTCGCGAAGAGCATCGAGGTCGAGCAATTCGCACTGGGCAATCTCGACGCCCTCCGGAAAGTTTGCCTTCGCGGCGTCGCGCGTCAGAACACGAATCTTGGCGTTGCGTTCAATGAGTTGGTTTACGACGTGGCGGCCAACACGGCCGCTGGCACCTATTACGAGAATGGTCATGAATGTAGCTCCTTGTGAGGCCGCTAGGGCGCTGTTGACATCTCCAAAGTTAGATGATCCAAATTTCCTCAAATAGACATCATTTCTGGACGCATCATCTCACAGGTGGAACACATGGATTTGCTCGCACTGGCGGATTTCAATCTCGTTGCTCGGCATGGCGGGTTTGGCAAAGCAGCGCGCAATGCCGGGCGACCGAAAGCCACACTATCCCGACGCGTCGCCGATCTTGAGGCGAGCCTCGATCTTCGGCTTTTCGAAAGGGGAGCACGGGACTTGAAGCTGACGGAAGAAGGTCGAGCCCTCTTCGAGCGGACTACGCAACTGCTGACGGAGCTAGAAGAAACCGCAACTGCTATCGCGTCAGGGGGGGTGTCACCACGTGGACGTCTGCGCATCAGCGCGCCGCTCATGTTTGCACAGGCAGCCTTGGGAAAGCTGGCGGCAGGCTTTGTGCTGAAACATCCCGAGATGCGGGTCGAGATCGTCGTGGAAGATCGTACCGTGGATATGATCGAGGAGGCTTACGATCTTGTCATCCGCGTCAATCCTCAACCCGATATCAACCTCGTTGGTCGGCCCTTTCTGCGTGACCGACAGGTCATTGTCGCTGCTCCAGGCCTCGCCTGGCCGGAGCCGGATAAGGCAGTGCCATCAGTGGTTCGCAGTTTGATCGGCAAGCCAGACACCTGGACTGTCGTTACGGATTCAGGGTCTGCAAAGCTTGCGACCACGCCGGTGCTTGGCATGTCGTCGAACACGATGCTGCGGGATGCGGTCTTGATGGGTGCGGGCGTCGCACGGCTTCCGCTTTCTTTGGTCAGCAAAGACATCGCCTCCGGTCGTCTCAACCACTGGGGCGATGTCGAAGGCGCCGAAACGGCGCTTTGGGCGCTCTATCCTTCGCGGCGTCTGCTCAGCGCGCGCGTATCAGCCTTTCTCGATTATCTTAAAAAGGCTTTTCCGCAAGGCACCCCGGAAGAACTCGCTGCCTATTTGAGCTGACGTCGGCGTCGACACCGCATGGCATATCCAAGCGAAAGCAGCCTATTCAGAGACGAGTTTTGAGCGCTGGTGCGCGCCCCGAATCGCCTGAGTTCGGTTCGCCCTTCGGTTCTATCAAGAGCACCTTCACCTCATCTCTAGCCCGTGGTCGATGTACCACGCCCTTGGGAACGACAATCAGCTCGCCGGCTCTCACTGTTCGAGACGGCTCGCCTTCGATGTCGAGCTCCATCTCTCCTTCCAACACAAGGAAAAAGTCATCAGTCGTGTCATGCTTGTGGAACGGATATTCGCCCTTGAACTTCACGACCATCACATCGTTCTCG
Organism: Rhizobium skierniewicense; assembly: GCF_014196515.1. Taxonomy (GTDB): domain Bacteria; phylum Pseudomonadota; class Alphaproteobacteria; order Rhizobiales; family Rhizobiaceae; genus Agrobacterium; species Agrobacterium skierniewicense. The sequence goes on from NZ_JACIDV010000008.1 coordinate 111,773, forward strand.
TTGTAATCGGCGATCACATGCGGGTCCCAGTGACCTGAAAACAGGCTAAGCTTCTCATCGAGATTGATGGATTCCATTTGCTATCCTTTGTTGGCTTGAAAGCAACCGCTCAGCCCAACAGTTACACTGGACGTCGAACTGGGTATTGAACGATCGTGCAAGCACGACGGGTTCCTGCAAAATGGTTGCGGAAAAGGCTTCAGATCGCGGAAACCTTTTCCAGAGCGGAACGTCGTCATTCGTTGATGAGGACGACCTTCCCCTGCATGCTTCCCCGCCCTGCCCTGTCATGGGCAGCGGAGGCCTCAGCCATTGGGAACGTACTGTCGATCACCACCCGGATCGTGCCGTCATCTAGCAGACGACCCGCCTGTGCCAATTGTGCACCATTGGAGCGCACCTGAGCCGTTGAGACGACAATGCCGCGTCGTTGGGCCTCTTCATGGCCGGAAAAGCCGAGAGGATTGACCAGATAGAGCGCACCACCTTTTTTTATGACATTCAGGAAGCGCTCCATGTTGGAGCCGCCCACCGCGTCGATCACCAAATCGACATCTCGCATGACCGTCTCGGCTGACTGTTTGGTGTAGTCGATAAATGCGTCTGCGCCGAGATCGGCAAGAAGCGCCTCGTGCCTTCCGGAAGCAACTGCAATCACGCGGGCGCCTTTCCATTTTGCCACCTGAACCATCAGGTGTCCGACCCCACCGGCAGCGCCATTCACCAGCACGGTCTTTCCCTCGAGCGGAGCCGGTGCATGGTTGAAGCTCTGGAACGGGTTGGGTTTATCGTGGCCACGCTCTACGAGAAACTGCCATGCCGTCAGCAGCGACATTGGAGCGGCGGCGGCCTGCACGTGATCGATACCTTTAGGCTTCAGTGCGAGATCCGAGGCCGGGACGTTGACATAGTCGGCATAGGCATTGCTGCCGGTCATGAGGTCGTGGGGGAATCGCACCATTCCATAGACCTCGTCCCCGACGCCGAATGCTTGGACATCGTTCCCGACTGCGGTGACGATACCGGAGATGTCTGTGCCCAAGATCAGTGGAAAGACAGGGCTGGGTCGCCACTCCGGCGGAAGCGCACGATAGCCGTCCCGCAGATAAAGATCAGGGGGATTGAGACTTGCCGCACGCACCCGGACAAGGACTTCGCCCTGTTCGGCAACAGGCCGCGGAGCCTCTTCGTAACGCAGGACCTCTGCGCCACCAAATTCGTGCAGGCGGACTGCTTTCATCATCTCGGTCATATCGAACTCTTTCAAATTGAGATTTCGCTGACCAGATGTACGCGCATCCTTTACGATTGATAATGGCGCTTCAATTCGCTTTAATAGTGCCATGAAGGAACAAATTGGCATCGAACGGTTGACCGGCTTGATCGCCTTTGCGCGCGCCGGATCGCTGGGCAGCTATACGGCGGCAGCGCGGTCGCTTGCCATCTCGCCGTCAGCGGTCAGTAAAAGCGTCCAGCGACTGGAAAGCCACCTTGGCGTTTCGCTGTTCACCCGAACGACGCGATCTATTACCCTCACCAATGAAGGACGTGACCTGCATGAACGCGCATTGCGGCTGCTGCGGGATGCTGAGGACATCGAGCAGGCCGCAAAGGCCGCGCGCTCCGAACCGGCGGGAACGTTGCGCATTGCCGCTTCTCTGCCGATAGGTCTGCATGTCATCGCACCTTTGCTGCCCAGGTTTCGCGCACGTCATCCAAAGGTTTCGATCGATCTCAGACTGAATGATCAGAGGGTTGACCTCATCGAAGAGGGAATAGATCTGGCTGTTCGCATCGGCGACCTTCACGACTCCCAGCTTCTATCACGGAAACTTTCTCCGCATCTGCTTTGCTGCTACGCCTCCCCGGAGTATCTGGCCACGAATGGTGCGCCAACCCTCCCGATCATCTTCAGGAGCACCAGACGGTCAACCTGCGCTATCAGAGCACTGGGCAGTTATTTCGCTGGTCGTTCCAACTCAAAGAGCGAGAAATCGAGATCATACCGTCGTCGGCAATCATCGTCGATGCGAGCGAGGCTGTCTTAGCAACGATCGCAGCGGGAGCGGGAATAGGAATGGCGACGAGCTTCATGGCAGCGCCATGGGTAGCCCGTGGTCAACTGATCCCTGTCCTATCCGATTTCTCTTGCGAACGTCACAACATCACAGCCGTTTGGCCGGAAAGCCGCCGGACCAACCCCGCTGTGAGAGCCTTCCTGAGCATCTTGATGGAGAGTTTCGGTAAGAGGGAGAGATAAGCAAGATCAGTTTCAGTTCCTCGTCTGCCGTCAACAGGCTCGTTGACTTGGAAGAGATGAGCCACCATTTGTGTGACATGCCGAAGCGTGAAAAAGATGAGATCGAACTGATCAGGACATGGACCCTGCCAGCCACGGTAACAATGGGGTCGGCCGTTCGGGCGAACGGCGTTCTTCAGGAAATACAAGCAAGGCTGCCAGCGATCTCTAAAAAGTCGATCTCGCTGGAAGGCGTCGATCTCACACTGGCGATGGCGGCTAACGAAAAGACCGCATTCAACGCGGCAGCGGCTATCGTCGCGAAAGTGGTGGCGGAAGCCGGAGCAATGCCGGTCATCCCGCGAGAAATCGAGGACATCCTTACGATCAAGACTAGCGAGCGACATCGTTGGCTTGCAGACGGTCGTCTGCCGAGCGCCGGTACGAGGACCGTCAGACTGAACGGACGCGCTCGTCAGATTACGTTCCATGTGTTCGACCCCAAGGTGGTGGAGGATCTTCTCGACAGAGGAGCCGCGGAAGAATGGCGTGTGGAGGATGCCGAGGCGAAAGCCGAAAAGCGGCAGCGGGCTACGTATCAGGCGAAGTTGACGCGGTCGCTCAAGAAAGAGGCTGCAAAAAAGTCTATGACGTCGGAAGACGGCGCCAAGGATTCGGCCCCCAAGCTTGGCGGCTGGGAAGAGTTCGACGTTGACGGACTGCTTCGCTAGATCTGTTCATAGCTCAATACCGCGTCAGTCAGTTGGGCTTAAGCATCCTGAACGTACGCGAACCTTTCAAACTTACCGACAGATGCCAGGCTGTAGAACACTGGCGTAGAATACCCCGAAAATAGGCACCAGTTTCACCTCCCTGGCGATGTCTGGTTCGGAATATGGTCCAGTCGCGCTTTGGCCGCATTCGGAAATCGCTCACCTGACAACGCCACGAAAACGTCAAAGTTCATTCAGGCATGGTTCACCGTGCAGGTCGCTAAATCACATCACCCTCAACGGAGTGACGAGAGATGCGCAAGATAATTTTCAGCGCGGGAATAATTCTAGGTAGTCTGCTTGCCAACGTCGCCAACGCGATGCCGTCAGTTCATCCATCGGTTCCCTTGGCCTCAGACGTTCAGAAGGTCGACTACGCTTGCGGACGCGGCTTCCACCTTTCCCCACGTGGCTATTGCCGACCAAACGGCCCTCCACGCGAGTATCGCGATCGGTGGGATAGACGTGACCGCTGGGAAGCCAGACGCGAATGGCGCGATAGACGCGAATGGCGAGAACGCCGCGATTACTATGACCAACGGGAATGGCGTGGGCGACATGAGTATCGCGACTACAGATGGTAATGCCGGATCCTCTCGCGAATATAAACACATTCCGTGAGAGCGTCAGAAGAGCCGTTCGTCAGGGGTCAGTTAAAGCTTTTCCCAATTAAGGAACCAGAGGCGCGTGATGCCGTTACGTGATCATCCAGCAAGGAGGAAAACCAATGGATCATACGAATCACGTTCGCCTATCGCCGACAGAGCTGACCCCAGAAATTCTGGAAGGTGCAACCGTATATGGCGCAGATGACCATAAGGTTGGAAAGGTTGATCACGTGCATGGCGGAACAGGCGGCCAGGTCATTATCGACGTCGGCGGGTTCCTCGGAATTGGCGCAAAGCCGGTAGCGGTCTCCCTCAGCGACCTCGATTTCATGCGAGATGAGGACGGCGATGTTCATGCCGTCACTTCCTGGACGAAAGACCAATTGAAAGACATGCCGGAACATCATCACTGATGTAGCCACGGCCCGGTCGCAAAGACCGGGCCCTAAATCTAACTCCCTCCGAATATCAGAAGATTACAAGACGCCGTACCTGCTTAGCTCGCTCCCCATCCACGCACCTGCTGTCCACCAAAGACCATTTCAGTCGGCATCTGAAAAATAAAATAGGGATTGAGCACGGGCAGCGCCGTCGCTTTTTCCAGCCGTTGCATATGTTCATCCTTCAGCACAATGTCGAGCGAGGCGATGTTTTGGGTGAGTTGCTCTATCCGGCTGGCGCCGATCAGCACTGAGGAGACGCCAGGGCGTTTCGCTACCCAGGCAAGCGCCACTTCCGCAGGCGAACGACCAACCTCTGACGCCACAGTCTTCAGAACATCGACGATATCAAAGTTACGGTTTGTGAACAGCATGCCGCCGAACGGATTGTCACCATTAAGGCGTCCATCGCTTTCACCTTCGGTAACAGGACCGGCTCGGTCCGGCAGGCCGGGCGCACGGCTGGCTTCGCTGATTTTTTCGCGACCGTATTTTCCCGTCAGCAGCCCAGCCGCAAGTGGGCTCCATGGCACCATACCCAAACCGAACTCGGCACCTGCCGGAAGAAGGTCCAGCTCTACGCCACGATCGATCAGCGAATAGGCGTATTGCAAACCGATTGGCTTGGGTAGGCCGTGCGCTTCCGCAAGCGTTGCTACCTTTGCGACATACCAGGCAGGTGTGTTGGAAAAACCGTAATGCAGGATTTTGCCAGCACGGATCGCATCGGTCAGCGTCTGAAGAACCTCTTCTGCTGGCGTCGTGCGGTCCCACACATGCATCCAGTACATGTCGATGTAATCGGTTTTCAGCCGCTTCAACGAGCCTTCCACACCCATGCGGATGTTCTTGGCACCGTTGCCACCCCATAAGGGCGTGCCCTGCCCGCGTGGAAAGCCGGATTTGGTGGCAATGACCAACCGATCACGCGTGCCGCTGTCCGACACAAATGTGCCAAGCATCTCCTCGCTTTGGCCAGCGGAATAGACATCCGCCGTGTCGATGAAATTGCCACCGGCTTCGACATAGGCATTAAAAAGCGCGCGCGAGGTTTCGTCTCCGGCACCCCAGCGTTCCGCACCGAAGGTCATGGTGCCAAGCGCCAGCGGGCTGACGATCAGGCCGGATTTGCCGAGTGTGCGGTAACTGGTGAGATCCATCGGTGTTCTCCATCGTTGTTGTGCAACAGGATGTAACGACAAGCGTCCCACAGAATAAGCCATTGATAGCAGCATGAACTTGTGAGCACAGTGCATGAATGGAACGAAACGAACTCAATGATTTCCTGGCCTTCGCGGCGGTGGCGCGCGAGCGCAGCTTTACCCGCGCCGCCGCCATTCTCGGCATGTCACCCTCTGCGCTGAGCCATGCGATGCGCGGGCTGGAGGAGCGGCTGGGCGTCCGGCTTTTGTCGCGCACGACGCGCAGTGTCGCGCCGACCGAACCGGGCGAGAGGCTGCTGCAATCGCTCAATCCGGCGCTCGCCAATATTGAAAGCGGGCTGGAAGCGCTGGCGGAGTGGCGCGACAATCCTTCCGGTACGGTCAGGATAACCACCTTCGCCTATGCGGCACGAATGGTGCTTCTGCCGAAACTGCCAGCCTTCTTGCTGGCCAATCCGGATGTCCGGGTGGAGGTCAATATCGATGATGGCCTGACGGATATCGTCACAGCCGGTTTCGATGCGGGCATTCGACTGGGAGAAGCCGTCGCCAAGGACATGGTCGCTGTGAAGCTTGGGCCGGATTTAAGGACGGTGGTGGTGGGAACGCCATCCTATTTCAAACGCTATCCTCCGCCGTTGACCCCCTATGACCTGGAACGCCACGCCTGTATCGGATACCGGCTGACGACCTCAGGCGGACTACTGCCCTGGGAATTCGAGAAGGACGGCAAGGAGATCAATATCCGCACCAGCGGCCCTTTGGTCGCCAATGATGGCGATCTGCCGGCGGCTGCCGTTCGTGCAGGTGCGGGACTGGGTTATATCATGGAGCATGACGTCGCTGAGGAGATCGCTGCGGGGACCCTCGTCCAGGTCTTGAAGGACTGGTGTCCCAGCTACCCCGGATTTTACCTGTACCATCCCAGTCGCAGGCAATCGCCATCAGCCTTGAGGGCACTCATCGCTTCACTCAAGGTCGGATGAAGCTTGCATATTTGCTCATTGTATAAACGAATGACCGCCAGCTCGAACCGTTCAAACTTTTTACATATCGGCACGCCGACAGTCTGCGCCCGAAGACTATGTAGGGTCTGGAACAATGTGGTCTCTCGGTCCGTTGCTCACCGTTAATGTACGGGAAAAAAATCGGAATTCGAAATGCCAAGGTACTTCTTCCACGTCAGGGAAGCAGACACCCTTTCCATCGATTTTGAAGGCGCGGTGCTTTCAGGTGACGATCAGGCCATAAGAGAAGCGCTTCAGGCAGCGAGGGAAACACTTGCCGAAAAAATAATATTCGGAGACATCATCAGCCACACCAGCTTTGAGGTCGTTCGCGCCGATGGTCACCTGATCGCCGTCATACCCGTCTCGTCAGTCTTGAGGTTTCAGTAGGAAATAGCTTAAATCCTCGGCTAAACGGCTCTCTTCGCTACCTCCCGGTCGGCTTGGCGTGTATTCGTTCCTTGAAGTCAAATATCTTCCCTCCAGTCCTCGAAGCATATCGGACAAAGATGACAATCGTCGCATCCTATCTCTATCGCAACGGTAAACGCGCTGATGTAGTCGAACTCTCTTCGCAGCCCTTCGACGCGAACGCCAACGAGTTCGTATGGATCGGGCTGACCGATCCAACAGTCGAGGAAATGGCATCTCTAAAGACGATGTTTGGGCTCCATTCCTTGTCTGTCGACGACGCGCTGAATGGCAAGCAGGTGCCGAAGGTCGATATTTATGGCGACCAGCTATTCGTCGTCGCCAAGACCGCGTATCTCGAAAACGACAGGATCGCCTATGGCGAGACCTGTATCTTTGTCGGTCAAAACCATGTCATCACCGTGCGGCATGGGTCGGCACGATCACACCAGAAACTGCGCGAACAACTGGAGCAGGCACCGCAGCTTCTCTCGCATGGTCCCGATTACGTTCTCCACGGCATTCTCGATTTCATCGTCGATGGTTATCTCCCCTTGGTCGAAACGATAGAAGACCGGGTTCTGGAGATCGAAAAGCACGTTCTCGTTTCCTTCCTTGAGCCGGAGCAGATCCGCAGGATCTTCCGAATGCGTCGGCAGGTCATCAAATTCCAGAGGGTGATGGGCCCGATGGCTGAAGTTGCCAGCAAGCTCGCCCACCTTGAATTGCCCTGCGTCGACAACAACGCCAGGCCGTTCTTCAAGGACGTCCACGATCATGTTCGGCGTGTCGAAAACATGGTGATCGGGTTGCGTGATATCGTGACATCCGTATTCGAGGCAGCGAATCTTCTGGAGCAACAGCGGCAAGGCGCAATTACGCGACAGCTCGCCGCATGGGCAGCGATCCTGGCAGTACCGACGGCAATCGCTGGGATTTACGGCATGAACTTTGAGAACATGCCCGAGTTGAAGTCGCAATACGGGTATTACGTCGTTCTGGCTGTCATTCTCGTTCTCTGCGGCATTCTGTATTACCGCTTCAAACGAGCACGGTGGCTATAGTCCAGTTGGCCTGCAACCGGCCGACAGTCAGGCGCTGTCACTTTTTTAGCTCCCCGGCGCCGCGGCTGATCCGGTAAGAATGCCGCCATCAATGGTCAATTCGGCTCCAGTCATATAGGCGGCTTCGTCGGAAGCCAGCAACACAGCCAGCGCAGCGACTTCTTCCGGCCTACCAAAACGGCGCATTGGTGTGTCCCTGACCAAAGCGGCCTCGCGGTCCTTGCGATCCGGGCCTGTGCCTAGCATCGGCTCCCACATCGGGGTCATCACCGCAGCCGGGTGGATCGAGTTACAGCGGATGTTCAGATTTTGACTAGCGCAATAGAGAGCGACGCTCTTGGTGTGGTTGCGAACTGCCGCTTTGGATGAGGCATAGGCCGCAGCCATCGGGATTCCAACCAAGCCCGAGCGGGACGAGATATTGATGATTGAACCCGCACCATTTTCCCGCATGGCCCTGATGGCATAACGGCAACCGAGGAAAGTCCCATCCAAATTCACAGCATGAACGGCACGCCAATCGGAAAGTTCAGCGTTTTCCGGATCATGAGCAGGCGGAAGGCTGTCGACTGGTGCCTCGAACCCAGTAATCCCGGCATTGTTGACAATCACGTCAATCCTCGGGAACTGACGGGCAATCTCCATCCAATCGTTTTCCGAGGAAACATCAAGTCGGACGAACGTCGCTCCGATTGCCTTTGCTAGATCCCGGCCACCTTCCACGTCGATGTCAGTGACAATGACATTTGCCGCTTCGTCAGCGAAAGCGTGTGAGATAGCGGCGCCGATGCCGCGCGCAGCCCCGGTTACGAGTGCGGTTTTCCCCTCGAGTCTGGGCATAAGTAAATCCTCAAAGTATGAATGGCAATTCGAGATGCGCGATGTTCTAAGCTGCGACATCAATGGTGCTGGTCCAGACTATAGGTCAGCATTGTTCATGGTCTTACACTCCTGTTGGCCCAACTTGTCGACCCGCGCCTGAATAACCAGTTAAGAAATGGAGGTTGAACGTACATCGCCATACCGCTATTTGAAGCCTTCGCGAAGGAAGATGACGGCATCCCTTGCCTCCTCCGACGATATTGTGTGACCGACCCCAGGATAGATTTTGGACGTCACCGTGAAGCCTGCCGATCGCAGTTGGCCAGACGCGACAGTTGTCGCCGACGGCGGAATTGTCTTATCCTCTGCACCATGCATCATCAGAATATCTGTTCGTGCTGAAGATGACGTCGGCGGCAGAGCCAACAGACCTGCAAAGGTGACGAGAGCGCCGACCTTCCAACGACCCGATGCCACTCCATCCAGCGCCATGATGGCGCCTTGCGAGACCCCGATGAACGCCACTCGGTCCAGTGCGTCTTCGAATCCCTCACGTTTGACGATCTCAGAGACCACCCTGTCGAACGCTCGGCGCGCGGCGTCTATCCGCTCGGGGCGCATGATCTGGTCATCGACTGCAAACCATTGACGACCACCTGACTTGTGCGCAAACGGCGCGTCTGGCGCAACAAATACTGTGTCCGGCAGCGTCGCCTGCCAGGAGTTCCTGAGCGCTTCCATCACCGACCCTCGTCCTCGGATGCCGTGGAACAGGATCACGAGATGATCCGCACGCGTTCCTACTCGAGAAGCGGTCGATTTGGAGGCGCTCTCTGCCCGTACCATCTGGAAGGGTTTGGCAGCAGGGTCGACCTTAGGCGACACCATTTGGGGTCCTGTTTCCGCAGCCATCACAGCACCTGGACTTGCGGCGACATAGATTGCGCCAATAAATATGACGATTAGGGAGAAGATGGCGGCGAGATTGGAGGGCGTCATGGGACTTTCCTGTTGCATCCCCTCAACTTTCACTCGGAACGTTCGTTCCGGTCCACAGCTACGCCGCCACTGACAATCTCGTTATTGCCATTTGTCTGCCTCCAATCGCCAAGACCTCTGCGCCGGGAACAACCCCGCACATGTCCCGTTTCAGAATAGGCACCACAGCACATTCAAGGAGATTTCAATGCAGCGATTTGCAGACAAGGTTGTCGTCGTGACTGGCGCTGGTTCAGGAATAGGCAAGGCAACGGCGGAGCGTTTCCTCAGCGAGGGCGCGATGGTGACCCTGGTCGGCCGCACGAAGGCAAAGCTCGAGGGCGTCGCCAAACCCTATGCTGAAGATCGGGTTCTGCTCGCCGAGGCTGACATATCGAATGACGGTGACGTGAGAGACCTGATTTCTCGGACGGTCGAAAAGTTCGGGCGCCTGGATGTTCTTGTCAACAATGCAGGTGTTGTCGCCCAAGGCGACGTCGGTACCCTCACCACAGATGATTGGCGCACGGTCATGGCGACAGATGTGGATGGCGTCTTCTACGCCAGCCGTGCGGCCATCCCACATCTGAAGTCGTCGCGGGGCTCCATCATCAACGTCAGCTCCGTATCCGGCACGGGTGGCGACTGGGGCATGGCAGCCTACAATGCCGCCAAAGGTGCCATTACCAACCTCACGCGGGCGATGGCGATGGACCATGGCAAGGACGGCATCAGGGTCAACGCAGTGTGCCCGAGCCTGACGCGCACCGGGATGACCGAAGACATGATGGATGACGACAAGCTCATCGCGAAGTTCAACGAGCGCTTCGCGCTCAGGGGGCCTGGCGAACCAGAAGACGTTGCGGCGGTGATCGCATTTCTCGCGAGTGACGACGCTCGGTTCGTGACAGGCGTCAACCTGCCTGTCGACGGTGGAATGTCGGCGTCTAACGGTCAGCCGCCTCAATAGGAAGTCGAACGGCCCCTGAGGAATTATCCTCCGGGGCCGCCACAAAACTCTAATCTACAGGTCGTTTCTCTTCTGCCGCCGGCCAGTCGTTGGCCGGCTCTTCGATCACATCATCATCTGCAGGATCTGGATCATGCTCATGAGCGACCAACATGCTGTTGACCTCCACGATAATGACACTGCAAGCGTCCTCATAACTGACGCCGTTTACAACGAGACCATCGACCAGTTCTTCGAGCTTGGAGCGAACCTCACGTTTCCAATCATCGGTCATTTCTCTCTCCTTTGTTTGACGGGTTTTTCAGTAAGTTCAATCCAGACTGGCGCGTGATCGCTGGTGTGCTCCCAGCCACGGACATGCTTGTCAACGACGGCTTTTGTCAGCTTCTTTGCGAGGTCAGGACTTAGTAGAAAGTGGTCAATCCGAAGTCCGGCGTCACGGACGAATGCGTTCCTAAAATATGCCCAGAAGGTGTAGACGCGTTCGTTCGGATGGAAATGCCGAACCGCATCCGTCCAGCCTTGGGCCACCAGATTCGTATAAGCTGCTTTGACCTCGGGCCGGAACAGCGCGTCGTCTATCCACCGCTCAGGTTTGTAGACATCGAGATCGGTCGGCATGACGTTGAAATCGCCGACGAGAGCTACGGGAACCTCGAGCTCGAGCAGTTCGTCCGCGTAGGAATGCAGTCGCTGAAACCAGTCTAGTTTGTATTGGAACTTCGGCCCTGGGACTGGATTGCCGTTGGGTAGGTAGAGGCATCCAACAACCATTCCGTCGATGACAGCCTCGATGTAGCGACTTTGGCTGTCTTCCGGATCACCGGGCAGCCCCCGCCTTGTCTCAAGCGGCTCCTGACCTCGTGCAAGGATAGCGACACCATTCCATGATTTTTGGCCGTGCCAGATCGCACCATATCCTGCGCGTTCCAGCTCTTTGCGTGGAAATTTGTTGGGCGGTGCTTTCAGTTCTTGCAGACAAACGACATCAGGTCGTGCCTCATCCAACCAACGAAGGAGGATGTCGAGGCGACCATTGATACCATTGACGTTATAAGTGGCGAGCTTCACCGAAATATGTCAGCGATTGCGATCACCTTTGTCGCCCTCGCCTGACTTCGTATCATTCTTTGCGTCATGGCGCGCATCGGCCGAAAGCGAACGGGAGACATCGACGCTCTCCTTGAACTTCCCGTCTTCATCGCGGCGGACGTAACGCTTGTCTGTGCCGGTATCGATCAATTCTCGCTTGGTCATCAAATCTTCCTTTTGGTTGCTGTGCAAGGAAAACGCGCCCCGCTGTCAAAAGATGCATTCGAATCAGCGACCTAAGACAGACTCGCAAAACGGGAGGCCGCATGCGCCTAAGTCATTGAAAAACGATTCGTTTTAGCAAGGAACGATTCGCGCACTGATTCGGTTGAACCGCGTTGGTTGTGTGAGGAGTGCGCGTATCATGAGTTCCCCGAGAGCAAACTGGAAAGGTTTCATCAAGTTCGGCGAAGTGTCATGCGCGGTGGCGCTTTACACCGCCGCATCGGCGTCGGACCGTGTCGCTTTCAACACGCTCAACAGAGCGACCGGAAATCGGGTCAAGCGCGAGTTCATCGATAGTGAAACCGGAGACCCCGTCGAACGGGAAGACCAAGTCAAAGGCTATGAGACCGAGAACGGACAATACATCGTTCTTGAACCGGAGGAAGTCGCGGCCGCCGTCCCCGATAGCGACAAGACGCTAACGATCGAATCCTTCGTTCCCTGTTCTGACATCGACACCGTGTATTTCGACAAGCCCTATTATCTGACGCCAGACAAGACGGGTACGGAAGCCTATGTTCTGCTTCGCGACGGCATGAAGGAGGCCAAGGTTGCGGCTATCGCACGGACCGTGCTGTTCCGCCGCCTCCGCACCGTCCTCATCCGCCCACATGGCAAGGGCCTCATCGCTTCCACTCTCAACTTCGACTACGAGGTTCGATCGTCGCAGGAAGCCTTCGAGGATCAGCCGGATGTCAAAAGCGATCCCGAATTGCTCGAGATTGCCGAACTGATCATCGCAAAAAAGAAGGGCAGCTTCGACGCCAGCACCTTCGATGATCGGTATGAGGAGGCTGTAGCAGAACTCGTCAAGGCGAAGATTGAGGGGCGATCGCTTCCAAAGAAGAAAGCCGCCCCGGCCGCCAAGTCCGTCGATCTATTGCAGGCCCTGCGTCAGAGCGCGGGCCTCGACGCCAAGAAAAACAAGTCAAAACGGACCGCTGCCAACGCCAACGCTGGCGAAGAAACTGCAAAACCTAAAAAGGCAGCGACCAAAGCAAAGGCGACGGTCGCACCGACCCGTCGCGCCGGTTAAGAGGAGATCATCATGACTGTCCGCCCCTATTGGAAGGGTTACCTGAAGCTCTCCCTCGTCAACTGCGCCGTTCAGATGATGCCCGCGACGTCGGAAAGCGAGAAGGTGCGGTTTCACACGCTGAACCGCGCCACCAACAATCGCGTGGTCAGTCACTACGTGGATTCCGTTACAGGCAAGGACGTGAAGGAAGAAAACGAGGTCAAGGGTTACGAACGTGGCGAAAACGACTACGTCATCCTTGAAGACGAAGAGCTCGAAAACGTTGCACTGGATAGCACCCGGACGATTGATATTTCAACGTTCACGAAACGAGACACCATCGAATGGATATGGCTCGATACACCATACTATCTGTCTCCGAATGAGAAAATCGCGCAGGAGGCGTTCTCCGTGATCCGTGACGCTATGGCATCGCAGGACATGGTTGGAATTTCGAGGCTAGTGATTTCGCGCCGGGAACGCGCCGTCATGCTGGAACCGCGCGGCAAGGGAATTGTCTTGTGGACGCTGCGGTATGGTGACGAGGTGCGAGACGAAAACAGCTATTTCGATGGTATCGCCGATGAAGAGCCCGATGCCGACATGATGCCACTTATCCAAAAGCTCATCAAAAAGCAGACGAAGCCATGGGACGCGAAGATGGTCGTGGATCCTGTGCAGGACCGCCTGCTCGACATCATCAAGGAAAAGAAGAAACAGCAGAAGAAGCCAACCCGTGCCAAAACGAAGGCCCCTGCGTCTCCTTCCAAGCCAAGCAACGTCATCAACATCATGGACGCGCTCAAGAAATCGGTCGCTGCAGAAACACGCGCAAAATAAAGCCCGTCAGGCAGACGCCTTCCGGGCTTTGTTCAGTCGCTTGATCGCCTGCTCCAGCGACCTTTGGCCCTCATTGTAATCCTGCCAGGCCGTGCTCTCATAAAAAAGGCCTGGAACAGTCCTGACGGTGAAGCGCGTGGGATCGAGGTCTGCCCTCACCTGAGTCCGGTTCAAAGGCATCGACAAGGTCTCTCCATGACGTGCGCGTGGAGAGCGCGGCGCCTTCCTCAACGCCCTGGTGGAATTGTCTTGACGCAGCCATGAAGCTCCGCAGTTCGCGGCGCTCCGAGTTCTACAAGCGATGTCAGGCAGCAACCTTCTCCAGCTCCGACAGTGCCTCCGAGGGGAGCTCGATCGTCGCTGCTGCGAGGTTTTCTCGCAGATGGCCGCGTGACGAGGTGCCGGGGATGAGGAGAATGTTTGGCGATCGCTGGAGAAGCCAGGCAAGCGCCACCTGCATCGGCGTGGCGTTGAGCTTTGTCGCCACATCGGACAGGGTGGAGGATTGCAGAGGCGAGAAGCCGCCGAGCGGGAAGAACGGCACATAGGCGACACCTCGGGCAGCGAGCGCTTCGATCAAGGCGTCGTCGTTGCGATGCGCAAGATTGTACTGGTTTTGCACGCAAACGATGTCCGTGATCTTTCCGGCATCCTCGATCTGCTTTGCCGTGACATTGGAAAGACCGACATGCCGGATCAGACCCTGTTGCTTCAAATCCGCCAGCACCTCGAGTGCTTCGTCCAATGAACCTTCCGCAGGGCCGTGCACGTCGAACATGGCGCGCAGATTGACGACGTCGACCACATCAAGCCCGAGATTGCGCAGGTTGTCATGTACGGCCTGTGTCAGTTCCGCGCGTGAAAATGCCGGTTTCCAGGATGCGTCCGCACCTCTGCTCGCGCCGACCTTGGTGACGATCAGGAGGTCGCTGGCGTAAGGATGCAACGCCTCGCGTATGATTTCGTTGGTTACATGCGGGCCGTAAAAATCGCTGGTGTCGATGTGGTTGACGCCGCTTTCCACAGCCTCACGCAGCACGGCTAAGGCCTCTGCACGATCACGCGGAGGACCGAAAACGCCTTTGCCAGCAAGCTGCATAGCGCCATAGCCCAAACGGCGCACCAAGTGGTCGCCAATCTTGAATGTTCCTGAAGTTGTAATAGTGCTCATCGCCGGTCTCCATTGTGTTGCTGGAATATAAGTCAGGTGGCATATGTGCGACAAGACGATATGATCCGGACAGGTTGTCCGGCAGCATGGACAATGGCGACGGGTATTGGGAGAACGGGGTGGCAGATTTAACGGATCTGAATGCGTTTCTACTGGTGGCTCGATCCAAGGGGTTTCGGCAGGCGGCACGCGAAAGCGGCATCAGTTCCTCGGCGTTGAGCGATGCGGTGAAACGGCTGGAAGACGAGCTTGGGGTGCGACTGTTCAACCGTACCACAAGGAGCGTGCTGATGACGGATGCGGGGCGTCTCCTGCTGGAGCGCACCGCACCCGCATTCGCAGAGGTGGCCTCGGCGCTGAACGAGGTCAAAAGCAGCCGCGGCCGCACATCGGGGGAGCTTAGGCTAAATGTGCCGATGAGTGCGGCAAAGCTGGTACTGCCTAAGATCGTGCCTCCATTCCTTGCGGCCTATCCGGACATCCGGCTGGAAATTGTCACCGATGAGAGTTTCGTCGACATTATCCAGAGCGGCTGCGATGCCGGCATTCGTTACGATGAAAGGCTGGAACAGGATATGGTCGCCCTGCCGATCGGCCCGCGCCAGCAGCGCTTCGCCCTTGCCGCCTCGCCGGAGTATCTTGTAAGAAAAGGCACGCCACAACACCCGAAAGACCTGCTCTCGCATGAATGCATTCTCGGCCGATTTTCAAGGCGCGCCATACCTCCGTGGGAGTTCGAACGGAACGGGGAAGAGGTCCTCATTAATCCAAAAGGCAACCTCGTCGTCCAATTCGGCGGCGGCACCGATCTTGGCATCGACGCCGCGGTTGCCGGTTCCGGTGTGATTTACATTTTCGAGGACTGGCTGAGGCCACATTTCGATAGTGGTGATCTGGTGCCGGTGATGGAAGACTGGTGGCTACGGTTTCCCGGCCCGTTCCTATATTATTCCGGACGGCGGCTTGTGCCTGCGCCTTTGCGCGCGTTTATCGACTTCGTGCGGCAAATCAAAAAGGATACAGGGAAAGATTTGCAGTTAGGCCAATGACTATGACAGACGACTTAGCCACCTCAAACACAACATGGAAAAAGCTGTTCTCTCTCAGTTACTTGGCTGACACCGTCCAAATCAAACGGACATCGAGACGAAACGAAGTGGATGCGTCAATCGTTCGGTCATAAAATTCCAGGAGCCGCTGCGTCATAATCATTGTCTGACCACATGCGCCTTCTTCCCAAGCCGCTTGATCGCCTGCTCCAGCGACCGGTGGCCCTCATTGTAGTCCTGCCAAGCCGTGCTTTTCTTCAACAGCCCCGGAACTGTCCTGACGGTAAAGCGCGTTGGATCGAGGTCAGCCCTCACCTGCGTCCAGGTCAAAGGCATCGAAACCATCGCTCCTCTACGTGCTCTGGGAGAGAGCGGCGCGACGGCAGTGGCCATGCGGTCGTTGCGGAGATAGTCGAGGAATATCCTTCCTTCCCGTTGGTTCTTCGCCATCTTGATGAGGTACAGATCCGGATTTTCCCGCGCCATATCTTGGCAGACGTCATGCGCGAAAGCCTTTGCCTCGTCCCAGCTCAGCTTCTTACCCCTGGATGCTGCGAGTGGAGTCACGACGTGCAAACCCTTGCCGCCTGTTGTCTTGCAAAAACTGACAAGGCCCAGTTCTTCCAGCCGATCACGGATCTCGCGCGCGGATTCGACGACTGCTGCGAACTCAACGTTCGGGCCTGGATCGAGATCGAATACCAGCCTTCCCGGAATCTCGGGCTGATCTGGCAGGCAATTCCAGGGGTGAAGCTCGATCCCGCCGATTTGGGCAATGGCGGCAAGTCCTTCGACGCGATCTATCTGTAGATAGGGCTTCTTGTCACCAAAGACCGTCACGAGCTCCAGAAGGTTCGACGTTCCTGGCATGGCATGGCGCTGGAAGAATTGTTCGCCACCAATTCCATCAGGGCAACGAAGGATCGAGCATGGCCGACCTTTGATATAGTCGATCATCCACGCTCCGACAGCCTCGTGGTACTGGGCGAGGTCAACCTTGGTGACAGGCTTTTTGTCATCCGCGTCTGGCCAGAGCGCCTTGTTGGGGCTTGAGATCATGACGCCCATGACCTCTTCCTTTGCGCCCCACCGGGAACGCTTGGGTGGTGGCTTTTCGGTCTCGGGATCAGGGACATCCACATCCGATGGCGTCGCGGGCTCTTCGGCTTCCACCTCCGCAGCAGGCTTGTCTTCGCGCAGCCCCTTGAACGCGCCCTGTCGAACCTGGCCGTCCGCGGTCCATCCGGCGAATTCGATCTCGGCGACGAGCTCGGGTTTGAGCCAGACGATATCGTCTGACGTCTTGGGTGCCCCTATTCCTGTGAATGGAGATTTGGCCGCTTCTATCTCTTGAAGCTTCGGCAGAAGTTGTTGGATCGTCTTCGCGCTATACCCTGTACCGACACGCCCGACATAGACGAAGTGCTTGCCGCTGAAGACGCCAACCAGCAGTGATCGAAATTTTCCATTGGTCTTGGCATAGGCGCCGATGACCACTTCATGACCAGCGCGACATTTGGATTTCGCCCATGTCTTCGTCCGGCCGGACGCGTAAGGAGCATCTGCCTCCTTGGAGACGATACCCTCGAGCGATAGACGGCATGCCGACTTCAGCACGGCGTCGCCGCCCGTCTCGAAGTGTTCGACAAACCTCAGGCGAGGATCCTCGCGCGCATCGGACATTAAGGTTTCCAAACGCGACTTTCGCTCCGTCAGGGGAAGCTTTCTTAAATCCTCGTCACCATCAAACAGCAGATCGAACGCGAAATAGACAAGATCGTCGGTCGTCCCTTCAGAGAGTGCTGCCTGCAAAGCCGCGAAGTCGGGTGCACCTCGCTCGTCGAGCGCGCAGATCTCACCATCAATGATGCAGTCAGGAAGCGCCGACGCCGCCTCCGCAATCGCAGGCCATTTGGATGTCCAATCCAGACCTTTGCGGGTCTTCAACGTCACCTCACCTCCAGCGACGCGCATCTGCACCCGGTAGCCGTCGAATTTGATCTCGTGGATCCAGCCTTTGCCCGCGGGTGGACGTGTCAGGCTCTCGCAGAGTTGCGGGGCGATAAAGTTTGGCATCGCCGTTTCAGCGTTGGTTGACTTGGCTGCCTTTGGTCGAGCCGACCTTTTCTTCGGCAAAGTCTTCGTGCCAGCCTTGCGCTCCTCGGCGGCAAGACCCTCATTGCTGTCCCACACTGCGTCTGCCTTAACCGTATCGCCTCGCGTCATAAATGGCTCGGGCTTTTTCCCTTTGCCAGCGGCGATTGCCTCCATGGTTCTACCGGAAGCGACGGACGTCAGATTGTCATCCAGTACGGCTGCTCCGTTATCGTCAACTGCATAATCGTCGCGGTGTTTGATCAGCAGCCAGTTGGTGCGCTTGCCGCCGTCGCGGTCGTTGCGCATCCTCACTAAAACAAAGCTTCCATGCACTCGACCACCTTCCAAAGTGAACTTGAAATCACCCTTCGCCAGTGCCTCCTCGGGGGTCTTGTTGCCCTCGGGCTCCCAGTAGCCGCGATCCCACAGCATGACTGTGCCGCCGCCATACTGACCCTTCGGTATCGTTCCCTCGAAATCGCCATAGTCTAGGGGGTGGTCTTCGACCTCCACGGCAAGCCGCTTGTCACCAGGATCGAGAGAAGGACCTCTGGTCACAGCCCAGGATTTAAAGACACCATCGAGCTCGATACGAAGATCATAATGCAGCCGTGTCGCGTCATGCTTCTGGATGACGAAGCGGCGACGGTTGGACGCCTTGACTTCGACCTCTCCGCTTGGCTCCAACGTCTGCTTGAAATCGCGTTTGGATCGGTACTTGCTGAGATTGTCGGCCATGGCATCCACCCCTACTCGCCAACGCGGAACCGCCTTATGCAGCGCCCGATACCCGAAGTGCCCCAGCCTCGCCGAGACTACGCTGGACCGCGGAGATCTTGTCGGACGGGATGTCTGCGGACACTTCGATCTCACCTTCGAGAGGGGCATCGCCGCGCACCGCACCGCTTTTCGAGACATCGCCACCAGATGCAACTGACCCTGATGTGTTCTCCGCGGTGGCTGACTGAATAAAGATGTCCGGACGCGAAATGCCGTGCTGCTGGACAAGGTGCTCCACCGCAATATCGGCGGCAGAGCGTGTATCAAATGTCGCTCGGATTGTGGTGGTGCTGTCGTCAGCCATAATGATATCTCCTGATGTGATGATTGAAGACCTAACCCATTGCCGCCGGGTTAGTTTCCAAGAAAATGCCTTCAAGCGGATCGCTAGCCCGCCGAAGGCAAAATGATTGGCGCCCTAGTGCTCGGCGCTTACCATCTTCACGTGGGACAGATGCGTCTCCAGACTGGGCACACGCCGAACATGCGAGACTCTTCAAAGTTCTCCCTTCTAAACGTTATCAGAACTGAATATGCACGTACGTAGCCAAGCAACGCGGCTTATGCGGGTAGCAACAACCGTGGTGGCGGCATACGACGCTCGCGGCCCCCTTTGGAAGAACGACCTTCAGGGCTCGTTGAAGGCTGACACATACAGAATGATCCTGCCTCTGGGATCATTTCTGAAAATCAGGCCGCCTCCCGCCTTTGATCTTCCAGGAACATAGTCCAGTACGGTGCTGGCTCTCTCAACGATACCGGAACCATCACGGATTTCACCGTTGACAGCGACCTGCGATGCGGTTGCGCTTGCAACATTCGAAACTTCGAAAGACACCTGAAACCCGTTGCTGCGCTGTTCAGTGATGACTACGGTTGCGGTGAGGTCAGGTGATGTATCCTGATCTTTAAACGCGTCTTTTGCGATCCAGAAAATCACCACGAGTACGATTACTGCGGATACCAGTCCGGTGACCCACTCGACCCAGTGCGGATTGTTTGCCTCGAGACTTTTGTCGCCGATTGTTTTGGTCATGAAACCCTCAAAGGATAAGTCGAGCGGCAGCCGCTCCGATCGCACCGGGAAAACTCAGGATGACGATCGCCATAAGCACCTGCGTGGAACCCAAGTCGTCAGTGCGGTGAAACGTCCAGAGACAGTAGGCACTGATGGATCCTGCTATCACATAGCCAGGTAAGGTAAAGCGCACAAAAGCATGCCAGCTTGGCGTACCCTCCGCGAGATCGTGGCTTCCATGAAATGACAGCGCGTAAACGAATCCGTGCATGACGATTAGCGACGCTGCGATGATCACAAGGCCGTGCCAAGGCGTCATCTTAAACGAAAGCAAAATCATCTCCTCGGTGGGCGCCACGTTCAGATTTAAAAACAGCGCACCAACCGCCATCAGAAAGAGCTCGCCGCCATAAGTCGTCTCGCGATTTTGAACTGGATCATCGTCACCCTCAGCGTCTTCATCGTCAGATTTGCCACCTAATTGGCTACGGCCCAACATGGCACCAATGCTCGCCGGCACCGCCAGCAGAGCAATCATGCCCACAATCTCATGTGAGGTTTGACCAGTCTGCAACACGCCTATGGAAGAGAGGATCAACGTGCTCGCGACCATACCCAATGCATAGGCGATAACAGCATCACGGACAGATTGTCGCCAACTCGAGGTCTGCTCAAAACCTATCCGGCGAGACAAGCCGATCAATAGAGGCAAATTGATCAAAAGAAGGAGCAAAAGCCGGGTGCGATCCATGTAGAAGCCAAGCTCCCACATTTCCATCGTCATAAACATCGGTAGAGCGAACAGAAGAGCGCCCGCAACTCCGCGCGAGATTCCAGCGAGAAATTTGCTTGTATCGAATCCACCACTTGTGCCGACTTTCGAACCCAATCTCGTTCTCCACAGAATGACTCTGGTCATGCGCGAGGACCGGATCGTCGCAATGCTGAACCTTAACAGCATCGAAGAGTGGATGCGAAGACAATCACGTCGCGCTAATCAAGGACTTTCCAATCTCCAACCCACCTGATAGGTTCTCACTTTGTTCGCGGTCATTTTTGACGCATCCATAGCGGTTTATGGAGCTACGCCCATACCGAATTCGAAGTAGGCGCACATCAAGGATAACGGCATGGCAGTTGCCTACCTCGAAAAACTAAACGAGCAGCAGCGCAAGGCCGTAGAGCATGGCGTCGGGCTGGCTGAAGGCAACACAGCAGGGCCTCTGTTGATCATTGCAGGTGCCGGATCTGGTAAGACCAACACGCTCGCCCATCGCGTGGCGCATCTCATCGTCAATGGTTCGGACCCGCGACGTATTCTCCTGATGACCTTTTCGCGCAGAGCCGCCTCCGAAATGGCCCGCCGCGTCGAGCGCATCTGCCGCAATGTACTGGGTGCCAATGCGGATGTCCTGACAGACGCCCTTGCCTGGTCCGGCACGTTTCATGGCATCGGTGCCCGCCTGCTGAGGATGTATGCCGAGCAGATCGGTCTCAATCTCGACTTCACAATCCACGACCGAGAAGACAGCGCCGACCTCATGAACCTCGTGCGGCACGAGCTCGGATTTTCCAAAACAGAGAGCCGCTTCCCGACCAAGGGCACCTGTCTCGCGATTTATTCACGCGCCGTCAACTCGGAGACGCCGCTGAACGAGATTCTGAGACAGCACTATCCATGGGTCGCCACATGGGAAGAACAGTTAAGGGAATTGTTCGGAGCTTATGTCGAGGCAAAACAGGCGCAGAACGTTCTCGATTACGATGATCTCTTGCTCTACTGGGCGCAGATGGTCAGCGATCCCGATCTCGCCGACGACATCGGTAATCGCTTCGACCATGTCATGGTCGACGAATATCAAGATACCAACAAACTCCAGTCGTCGGTCCTGATGGCACTCAAGCCCGGCGGCCGCGGCTTGACCGTGGTTGGCGACGATGCCCAGTCGATCTACTCTTTCCGGGCAGCGACAGTTCGCAACATTCTCGACTTTCCAGCTTCCTTCAGTCCGGCGGCAGACGTCATCACACTCGATCGCAATTACCGTTCGACCCAGCCCATTCTGGCGGCGGCCAACGGTGTGATCGAACTGGCGCGCGAGCGCTTCACCAAGAATCTGTGGACCGAACGGGAGTCGCTGGAGCGACCCAAACTCGTCACTGTCAAGGACGAGACCGAACAGGCGAATTTCATTGTCGAGCAGGTGCTGGCCAATCGCGAGACTGGCGTGACGCTGAAACAGCAGGCTGTGCTATTTCGTACATCCAGCCACAGCGGCACGCTCGAAGTCGAACTCACCCGCCGCAACATTCCCTTCGTCAAGTTCGGCGGTCTGAAGTTTCTCGACAGCGCCCACGTCAAGGACATGCTGGCCGTCCTGCGCTTCGCCCAGAACCCGCGGGACCGTGTCGCAGGCTTTCGTCTTCTGCAAATGTTGCCGGGCATCGGCCCCAAGAAGGCCGGTGTCATTCTCGACACGATTGCGTCCGATCCCGAACCGCTCTTGGCGCTTGCTGAAATTCCGCCACCACCGAAGACTGGCGAGGACTGGACGTCGTTCGTTCAATTGCTGGGAGGCCTTCGCAAAACGCAGGAAGGCTGGCCATCGGATATCGCGCAGGCCCGTCTCTGGTATGAACCGCATCTCGAGCGCATCCATGAAGATGCCGATACCCGTAAGGCCGACCTCCTGCAACTCGAACAGATCGCCAGCGGCTATCCTTCCCGAGAACGCTTCCTGACCGAACTGACACTTGATCCACCGGATGCCACCAGCGATCAGGCGGGCGTACCATTGCTCGACGAGGACTATCTGATCCTGTCGACTATTCATTCCGCCAAAGGACAGGAATGGCGTTCAGTCTTCATGCTCAACGTTGTCGATGGCTGCATACCATCGGACCTGGGGACAGGAACGACGCAGGAGATTGAGGAGGAACGGCGTCTGCTCTATGTCGGCATGACGCGGGCAAAGGACAGCCTGTCGCTCATCACACCTCAACGATTTTTCACACATGGTCAGAACTCGCAGGGCGACAGGCACGTTTATGCATCACGTTCGCGGTTCATCCCGGCGACGCTGCTGCAATACTTTGAACCGATGGCTTGGCCGAAAGTCTCAGCCGCAGCATCTGAACGCAGTGCCCAGCAAATCCGCATCGATGTCGGCGCTCGCATGCGCGGCATGTGGAAATAGGAGCGACCGATGTGCAATCTCTATAACGTGACCACGACACGTGACGCCGTCCTGCAGTTTACACGGGCATTCCGCGATCTGGCAGGGTGGAACGAGGCAAGCTTCGACGTCTTCCCCGGCTATCAGGCTCCCATCGTTCGTGTCGCGGAAGACGGTCAAAGAGAGATCGTCCGGGCAACATGGGGCATGCCTTCACCTCCGGCTTACGTGAAGAACTACGATCCCGGCGTCACCAATATCCGCAACGTCTCCTCACCGCACTGGCGGCGGTGGCTCGGACCGACCAGTCGCTGCGTTGTTCCCTTCACGTCCTTCGCGGAACCGGATCCTGCAAGCAAGGTCGGAGGCGGACGCGTGCCGAATGCCTGGTTTGCCAAGGATGAGACCAAACCCTTGATGTTCTTCGCAGGCTTCTGGACGCCTTGGAAAGGCATTCGCAAAGTCAGAGACGGAGAGCAGGAATTTGAACTGTTTGGCTTCCTGACGACGTCGCCCAACGAGATTGTCTCACCCATCCACGAAAAGGCCATGCCAGCGATCCTGACGACGCCGGAAGAAGTCGATACGTGGCTGACGGCACCTTGGGACGAGGTGCGTCACCTTCAGAGACCCCTGCCCGGCAATATGCTCGTCATCGTGCCTCCGGAGACAAAACCCGACCTGCCGGAAGAAGGGCTGTTGCTGTGAAGAGATCACGTTGCATCGACCCGGCTCGGGAGCAAATCGACTTCTCTGGGAAGCACAAGGTCGATCGGTAAGGCCCTGACATGCACCCCGTTCGCAAGATCATTCACGTCGATATGGATGCCTTCTACGCCTCCGTCGAACAACGTGACAATCCAGAGCTCCGTGGCAAGCCGCTGGCGGTCGGTGGATCTGCTGCCCGCGGTGTCGTGGCAGCCGCGAGTTACGAGGCAAGAGCCTTCGGCGTCTATTCAGCCATGCCGTCGATCACAGCCAAACGAAAATGCCCCGATCTGATATTCGTGCCGCCACGTTTCGATGTCTATCGTCAGGTCTCCCAGCAGATTCGAGAGATTTTTGCGGAGTACACACCCGTCATCGAACCACTGTCACTCGATGAAGCCTATCTCGACGTGACCGAGAACCTGAAAGGTATGGAGATCGCTACTGAGATAGCACTGGAAATCCGTGCCAAGATCAAGGAGGTCACAGGTCTAAATGCCTCTGCTGGCATCTCATACAACAAGTTCCTGGCGAAGATGGCGAGCGACCTGAACAAGCCCAATGGCCAGGCGGTGATCACGCCGAAGAACGGGCCGGGCTTTGTCGAGGCCCTTCCCGTCAAGAAATTCCACGGGGTTGGCCCCGCCACTGCAGAGCGCATGAAACGCCACGGCATAGAAACTGGTTTGGATCTCAAATCAAAACCCCTCTCCTTCCTGCAACAACATTTCGGAAAATCAGGCCCATACTTCTACGGCATTGCCCGCGGCATCGATGAGCGGCAAGTCAAAGCCAACCGCATCCGAAAATCCGTCGGTGCTGAAGATACGTTTGTCGAGGACATCAATACGCTCGATCTTGCTCAGGCCGAATTGCGCCCCTTAGCCGAAAAGGTCTGGCGGTACTGCGAGGCGCACGACATCACCGGAAAAACGGTGACGGTCAAAATCAAATATTCGGATTTTACCCAGTCAACACGAAGCAAAACGTTGGCTTCAAGTGTTTCGAGCGCGGCTATGATGCTTGAGATCGCCGACACATTGCTGGGGTCTGTTTTCCCGTTCAAAAGGTCAGTGCGCCTTTTGGGTATCACTCTGTCCTCCCTTAGCATCGAAGACGGTGCCCAAGGTCCACAGCTTGATCTTGGATTGTGATCGTGACGGGCTAGCAGTCGGCTACATTACTCGTGGACGGAACCAAAGTCCTGCGTTGTATTTTCCATGACACCCAAAGGAGGCCGGATATGAACAAGGACACGAAAGCTTAGCGAGCAATCGAAGACACTGAGAAAAAGCCAGTCCATAGCCAAGACCACCCTGCGGCCGGACCTCATGCGAGGAAACATTTGACTGACGAGAGCAAGACACGGGTACTGGAGCGTTGCACGGATCTAAGCAATACAAGGTGTCGCTAGAGGACTTACGCAAAGCGCTCGACAATACTTGGGCGAAAGAAAACGTCCTGGTCGCGGTCGCCGCCGGTGCGGATGGCACCAGTGGTGTTATGGATGGAGCAGACGCTACATTGCGGCGCGGCATCGAACGATTAGCCCATATCATTTTTTTCCGGAAGTCCAAATGATCGTAATTTCTGGCTCGGGTTCCGAGAAGGCGCAGATGCCGATTTTATCCGCACGAACTTTGGCTCGCTCAAACCGACAATGTGCGGTTCGGACGCACCTGAGATGTCGAAAATAGCCAAGCCGGATCTGGATATCAAAAACACGCTCAAGCAGCGCCTTGAGCATCACAGCTAACATGCCGTTTTCTCCGACGTTTCCTCACCAAACAACGATTCGACCGACCGACTAGGGAGAACAAAACCTACGACACGTCTATATCCGCAGCTACAAGTTTCTTGCTTATCAAACAGCTCATGAAGATTGAATCAGGGGAATTTAGCAGGTCGATCATCGTGGTGATGTTCGGCAGCCGAGCGGTGATCTCATAGACACCCAGAGTGCCCAGCGGTTCACCGCCTGGATTAAGCGACCAGAGAGCCTCCCGATACTCTCGCACTGCAACTTTAGTGTTTT
Organism: Rhizobium skierniewicense; assembly: GCF_014196515.1. Lineage (GTDB taxonomy): Bacteria > Pseudomonadota > Alphaproteobacteria > Rhizobiales > Rhizobiaceae > Agrobacterium > Agrobacterium skierniewicense. Next base: position 137,457 of record NZ_JACIDV010000008.1, read on the forward strand.
CGAGTGTCATGCAAAAGTGCATGCCCACATCCGGCCCGCAACCTATCTCGTGGCCATAGACAGTAAATTCCACGATTGTCCCCGCTTACATCTTATCTATGAGCATTTGACGGTCAACAACCAGTTCTGCAGCCAACCGCATAAGCCGTACCTTTTCCTTAGAGAGGAGTTCCTTCGTCGCTCGATATTCGCGTGCAAGGATATGATCGACCTCGGCTCGAAGTTCAGGCGCAGGAATGAAGGAATCGTCAACAGAGTTCGCTCCTACCTGGTAACGAAGGCTTTTCCCCAGACCGTAGCTCCCCACAACGCGGTAGGCTAGACGTGTAGCTTGATCGAGATCGCTTCCAGCGACACCTCCGGCGCCAATTGACCGGTTACCAAGTACGATTTCTTCAGCCGCGGTGCCGCCCAGCATAATACGAATCTTTGCTAGCAAATCCCTTTCGGTCGGAAGTGCTTGATTGCGCATCTTGTAGTGTAGCCGACCGCCGTCTTGTACTTGTTCGCCCTCTCTCATATGAGATTCGACACGAATGCTGATTACGTCGGCGACCCCCGAAGCCAGCGCTATGAGCGCGTGGCCGATCTCGTGGACGCTAATGCGATGAAGCATGTTTTCGGGAAGCGGCACCTTCGCCGGGAGCACCGCTTCGACGTCTTGAATGCTAAGCTCACCCTTTCGAATCCTAGCCGTGCGTTTTGCCGCACGTGCAAGCCTTTCCAAATCTGCCGGCGTGATTAATCGTAACTCATCCGTAACTTTGCGCAGATCTTTGGCTGAGAGCATTCTATTAATATGAAAGGACAGGATCTCCGCGCGTTCCTCTTCTTCAGGCAACTCAAGGTAGATGTGTTTTTCGAGCCGCCCTGATCTGAGCACAGCATTGTCTATCAGGTGAGAGTAGTTTGTCGCTCCAACGATTATCGTACCGGGCTGTTCGAGTGCAAGCGTAGTCAGTTCGAGAAATCTGCCGATTACGTTGCCTTCGTAAAATGCATGATCACCCCGCATGGTAGCGCGGTCTCCGATTGCATCCAGTTCGTCCAAGAACAGTACGGCACCGCGGAGCGCCGTTGCCTCCGCAAAAGACTGGGTCATAGCGGCGAGCATGTCGCCAAGGTGTCCGTTTCTCGATCCCTGCCATGTCCCCACAGACGTCGAGACAAGAGTGAATCCAAGTTCGCGTGCAAGCGCGGTGGCGAAAAGCGTCTTGCCCGTTCCCGGCGGCCCCATAAGCAGTACACCTCTGTCAACGTCTGTCCATGGGATCACCTCTCCTCGCCAGTCGGCCACATCCTGCTTGATCACATCAATCCAAGGACGCGCCGGACCAAAGCCAGGCAGTTCCGAAAGCTTGGGATGACGAGCGGCCGCCGGAATTGGCCCAACCAAGCTCGCGATGTCCAGCCCATCCAAAGAGTTTTTAATAGTAAGGCCGATTACGATCTCCGCCTCCTGCCGAGCGATCGCTTCCGCAAGTGACACGTCGATGTCTTCGGCCCCAATCACCTTGCGAGCGGCGATGATGTGTCTCGCGCTGGGCGGCGAGACGCTTACGACGACATCTGCGGCCAATTTGAGGGAAATCTTAACCGCATCCAGTGATGTCGCGAGATAGATCACTTGGTGTTCTGGGCGAAAGACCGTGAAATCCTCACTTGCCTTCGACGTGGTTGGGCGAGATGTTCCACCAATAATATAGACAGGACGACGAAAGTCGTCGTAGGTTGAACTGGCACGGCCACCGTTCATCAACACATTCGCTGCTGACTTGGCATGCGAGATCCACGCCTTATCAACAACGCAAATGATGATCCCTTTTGCGTCGGTCTTAAACTGCTCGGTGCCACGAAGTGCCTGCCGCAGCGCGCAGAGCATAAGGAATTTGGCAGGGTTTCTAGCGAGTTCTCTGAAAACCTTTTTTTTAATATGGTGCCTCATTATTCGCGCCCGCCTGCAGCATCACCGAGGCGGTACCAGCCGGTAGTGCAACGAACCACCCCCATCGATTTTGATAGCATCTGTATCTCGGAAATGGGAACCAGCGCTCTAGGATCCTTGTCTTGGCAGGAGTTCCCAACGAGGACTGGAACCGGCCGATAAACGATCTTCCACTCGTTGAGCGTCCTCAACAATCCGAAATCATCATTTATGGCTGCTGACCTAGAACGAGCAAGAATATCGTAACCGAGCGCCACAAACGTATCGCCGTAGGCATCCATGAGCCTTCTTGGGCTGGTTTCGATACCGTCGCAGAACCTAAGCATGTTGAACCTCCAAAGTTGATTCGCCGGAGACGATTAAATCCAAGCCGAGGAGGACACTGCTCAAAGATTCGTTTCCGTATTTCGGCAATGAATTTCCGCTTTTGGGAAATATGTCAACAATTTTCTTATGTTCGTTTGCATGGATTCGAGTCTCGTGAGATTTGTTGCGAATGGCGACAAAGCACCTCATCGTGAAGGCCGCACGCACGGCATTAGGTCTTTCCAGGAAAGACTTGGCGGAGCTTGCCGGCTTATCGGACCGAACGATCTACAACATTGAAACAGCCCAAGATTACGTGCTTCTCGATACACTGATGAAGGTGAGGTCCGTATTCCGCGAACGGGGAGTCGAGCTCGTTGAGCCCAACGAACGTAGCGGATGGGGTTTGTTCTTCGTGACAGACGATGGCGATCGCTGAGGCTCGCTGGGCCGATTTATGCGGTCTTGTAATTTCACAGAAACGCAACAGCTAACTCGCAACGCTTTCGAGAGTGTTGTGCAACAAGCCAAATATCCTATTCGCAACAAAGCAACGCGCGCTCAGGGGACGGTAGCCGGGCTAAGCATCTAAAATTCCAACCGTTATTGCTACTCACTCACTCAGCAATAAAATTGAAACGGCACTCTTTGGAACATTTAGAGGGTGCATTGTCGGATTACCGCAAACATGTGGTCAGTCCTTTGTTCTGGACTAACCCGATTTTGTCTCGATGCAGACACAGCACTCAACCGGCTCTATATTTCTCCTGATGCTTCGCGGCGTCTGATATCCAGTTCTTCACTGTAGCGACGCAGCGTGTGGCTTTCGGTCAGCAGACCGATGGGTCTGTTTTCGATCCTGTCATTGACCACAGCAAGCGCTTCGCTTTCCGTTGTGTCGAACAAGGCTGCGGCCTGGCGGGCGTTCATGGTCGGGAGCAGCACGTCTGTTTTGTAGCGCAGATAGCTCTCAAGGCTGATTTTTTCAGCGTCGCGTTCCATTGGGTCGGCGTAGATTTCAGCGACCAGAACGATGCCAGCGTAGCGGCCGTCTTCGTGGATCATGATGACGCGTTGCGTGGAACCGAGCGAGAATGTTTCCTTGAACGCTGGCAGGCCCATACTGACTTTTGCCGTGCGGACGTCGGCACGCATGATCTTCCCAACCGTCAGGTCGCGTATCCAGCCGATGTCGTGGGCGCTGCGAATACTTTCACCACGAAGGTGGAAGCGCCATGTTGCGAACGAGTAGCCGAACGTCGTGCGCACCACCAGCGACGTCGTGATCACGGCCGCCAGCACCAGCACCGTGATCTGGAAATCGCCGGTGAGTTCAAGAGCGAGAAACGTCATCGTCAATGGTCCACCGATGATAGCGGCCGCAAAAGCGCTCATACCGATGACGGCATAGACGATGGGTTGAGTGTCACCGTAACCGATATAGGGCGCGCAAATGGCGAAGATCTTGCCAATCAGCGACCCCATGAACAGTGAGGCGAAAAACAAACCACCGCGAAAGCTCGACCCTATGGAGATCGCGCTGGCGGCGGCTTTCAAAAGAAAAATCCCGATCAACCCGGCCAGTGTCATATTGGCATCGAGGTTGAGATGCAGCGCGCCGTGACCGCTGGACAGAACCTGTGGCGAGATCAGTGCCAGGGCGCCAACTGCTACGCCACCGATAGCCGGTCGCAGCCACAATGGAATTTTGCTTTTCCGCGCGGTTTCCTCAATGAAGGATACGGTCTGCATGAGCACGATGCCAATGCCAGCGCAGACCGCTCCCAGAAAGATCGCTGGTAGGTAGTCGGGTGGCGTGACTTCACTGGAGCCAAAGATATCGATGCTGAGGCCGTTTTGCGATAGCAGCCCGGCGACCACGGTCGCAACCAGCGCAGAAACGATCAAGGGTGCAAGGGTAACGATCGTATAGCTGCCGATGATGAGCTCGATGGCGTAGAACGCCCCGGTCAAAGGCGCATTGAAGGCCGCCGCTATGGCACCTGCTGCGCCACAGCCGACGAGGATACGCATGTCCCCTCGCCGCATTTTCAGATTGATACCCAGTTTGGACGCAATGCCACTTGCAACCTGCGTGTAGCCAGCTTCCAATCCCACGGATGCGCCAAATCCATTGGAGATGATATTCTGCACGCAGACAATGATGCTGTCCGTGAGCGACAGGCGTCCACCGTGCAAGGCATTGGCTTCGATCGGGTCGATCATCGGCTTTTTGCGGGTTCTGGAAATCACGAAGATGAAAGCGCCGAGCAGAATTCCACCCATCAGCGGCCCGGCCAGCACAATCCAGCTGGAGAGATCACTGCTGCTGAGCCTCTCCACGCCGAAGATGACCACATGAAGCTGCGTGGCGACGGCGCCGATCAACACAACGAAAAGACCCGCAGCAGCGCCAACGAAGATGGCAAGCACGACGAGAGCAAGCTCGCCGCGACGGAAGACAGCGCGTAGCCGCGTGGAACGCAGATTATCAAAAAAGCTTGCGAGGCTGGGGGCGCTGAACGGCTTGGTCGGCATCATATTCTCTTGGCGTGTTCATGGCGCTCGCGCGCCTCTAACCCCGAACGTCGAACTCGATTTCAAATTGCATCTGATCATAGCCCGGCTCGACGTGATCCGGCGTCTCATGCAAGACTATGTCATAATCAAGCGGTGTGTGCATATGCGTCAGCACTGCCCGTTTTGGGTCTAGCTTTTCGATCCAGCCCAAAGACTGTTCCAGGGACAGGTGGCTGGGATGATACTTGTATTGCAACGTATCGATAATCAATACGTCGAGATTGCCAAGCGTAGCCACTGCTTCAGGCGGAAAATCGCTGACGTCGGTGCAGTAACCGATGTCGCCGATGCGAAAGCCAAGCGAGTGGGTATCGCCATGCGTTTGCATGTGAGGCTTGAAATGAATTGCCCCACCTGCTCCGCTGACCGAGAATTCCACACCCATATCGGTAATAAGGTAAGGTTCGACAATAGGCGGATAATTGCTGCCTGGCGGCGTCTCAAGGCAATAGGGAAAGCCGTCACGAATGCGCTGCATGGTGACAGTGTCCGCATAGATGGGAATGCGCTTGCGGCTGGAGATGAAATAGCCACGCAGATCGTCAATGCCGTGGAGATGATCGGCATGCGCATGCGTATAGAGGACGGCGTCGATATGCTCTACCTTTGCGGCAATCAGTTGTGCGCGCAAGTCCGGCCCGGTATCGATGACAACGGTCGTCACGCCCCCGTCCGGCGAGAATTGCTGCACCAGGAAGGCGGCGCGGGTGCGCTGATTTTTCGGGTTGTCAGGATCACAGGCACCCCAGTCGCCGTTGATGCGCGGCACACCGGGCGATGAGCCACAACCGAGTATCGTGAAGCGACGCCGAAAGCCTGTCACTGCCTACACCTTCGTCATTTTCGAAAAACAGCGAAATGCGTTTTCGGTGGTGATACGTGCCATCTCTTCTGAGCTGACGCCATGAACCTCTGCCAGCACTTCGGCAGTGTTGACGACGTAAGACGGCTCGTTGCGCTTTCCGCGCCAGCGCTTCGGTGCCAGATAAGGTGCGTCCGTTTCCACCAGAAGCCGATCCAGCGGAACGGTTGCTGCGATATCGCGGATATCCTGTGACTTTGGAAAGGTCAGAATACCGGAAAACGAAACGTAGCCGCCAAGCTCCACTCCAGCTTTCGCAAGGTCCGGTCCTGCGGAAAAGCAATGGAGAATGAAGGGGAACGGCCCCTTCCCGCTTTCCTCGCGCAGGATTGAAATCATGTCGTCGTCGGCGCTGCGGCTATGAATGACGAGCGGCAGTTTCGTCATGCGGGCCGCCTCGATGTGGCGTCTCAGGCCGGTTTTCTGATCTTCCGGTTTCTGCGTGTCGTAGAAATAATCCAGCCCCGCCTCGCCGATAGCAACGATCTTGTCGTGACTGTTCGCCAGATGAACCAGATCATCAGCGCTGATATCGAGTTCTTCATCCGCGTTGTTGGGATGCGTACCCACAGAGCAAAAGACCGACGGATATTTTTCCGCGATCTTCAACAGCGCCGGCAGGCGTGCGACCCGCGTGGAGATCGTCACCATCTGCGAAACACCAGAGGCGTGAGCGCGCGCAATGATCTCGTCGCGCTCTGCATCGAAGTCGGCGAAATCCAGGTGGCAGTGTGTATCGATCAGCATTGGCATCAAGTCTCTGGCGCCACGTAGCGCGGGAAGACGGGCTTTGGCGCGTCGAGTGGCGTCCCGGGAGCGAGACGACCATTCTTCCCCAGAGCCGCGAAGTCGCGCTTGTCCGCAGGAGCGGCAATGGTATCCAACAGCTTTGCGGCCGAGTCCGGCACGAATGGCTGCAACAGAATTGCGATCTGGCGAACCACTTCTGCAGTCACATACAGCACGGTTCCCATGCGCTCAGGATCTGTCTTCTTCAGCGCCCAAGGCTCCTGCCCGGCAAAATATCTGTCTGTTGCGGAAACCACGGCAATGATCGCGGCCAACGCCTTATGGATCATCTGCTTGCCCACTTCGTCACGGCAGACTGCTTGCAGCGCATCTGCGGCTGCAAGCAGCTCCTTGTCGTCATCACTCAGCGCGCCTGGAGTCGGTATCTGCCCATCGCAGTTCTTGACAATCATGGACAGCGAACGGCTGGCGAGGTTGCCGATTCCGTTGGCAAGATCCGCGTTGACGCGTGTCGCGATCAATGCGTCGTTGCAATTGCCATCCTGACCGAAGGATATTTCGCGGCACAGAAAATATCGGACATAATCAACGCCAAATTTTTCGAGTATTTCGAACGGATCAATAACGTTGCCGAGAGACTTCGACATCTTCTCGCCGTTGTTCAAGACAAATCCATGCGCGAAAACCCGCTTGGGCAGCGGCAATCCGGCGCTCATCAGAAAAGCTGGCCAGTAGACCGCGTGGAAACGGATGATATCCTTGCCGATGATGTGAACGTCTGCTGGCCAGTATTTCGCACGAGGACCGTCTTTGTCTTCGATGTAGCCGGTTGCAGTCATGTAGCTGGTCAGCGCATCGACCCACACATACATCACGTGCTTCGGATCATCGGGAACCTTGACGCCCCACTCGAATGTCGTACGTGAGATCGAGAGATCTTTGAGACCTGATTTGACGAAGGAGATGACTTCGTTCCGGCGCTCCGCTGGGCCAATAAAGTCAGGATTGTCTTCGTAGAGCTTCAGCAGCTTGTCCTGATATTCGGACAGCTTGAAGAAATAGCTTTCTTCCTCGACCCATTCCACGGGTGAGCCCTGCGGACCATAGCGAACGCCATCGGCACGAACTTCCGTCTCATCTTCGGCATAATAAGCCTCGTCACGAACAGAATACCAGCCGGCATAGCTGTCCTTGTAAATATCGCCAGCATCCGCCATCCGCTTCCAGATATTGCGTGATGCCTCATGATGACGCTCTTCTGTGGTGCGGATGAAATCGTCGTTGGAGGCGTTCAGCAATTTACCCATGGCGCGGAACTGGTCGGAGTTGCGCTGCGCCAATTCCTCCGGCGTAATGCCTTCCGCCTTCGCGGTCTGCTGCATCTTCTGGCCGTGTTCGTCCGTACCTGTCAGAAAGAAAACGTCCTTTCCATCCAGGCGCTGAAAGCGCGCCATGGCATCCGTTGCGATCAACTCATAGGCATGGCCGATATGCGGCTTGCCGTTCGGATAGGAAATCGCTGTGGTGATGTAGAAAGGTGTCTTGTCTGTCATGACGCTCAATCGGTTTTATGGTCTGTTTTGAGATAAACCGCTCTTAGCCTATTGTTCGCACAAGCGAAAGCAAAAGCCGTACAAAAAGGATGGGTTCAAACCGCGCGCATGTCTTCCAGAATGGAAAGGACCATCTGCTTCTTGTCCAGATTATACGCCTGGGCAATGGTGATTCGTTCTGAAAGCGACGACGAAAGACGTGCGTGACGTTCCGCAGCATTAAGATCGCCTGCAATAGCGGCCGCCCTCGCCCGCTCCATCAAGGTCTCGGTGGCGTGTTCCATGAAGAAGCCGAGGACGATATCACCGTCTTTCTGCGCCAGAACGTCGGCCAACTTGTGCATCTGCCTGCGCGCAGACGGCCCCGCTGCCGCCATGACTTCACCGAAGACGTCGACGATATCCGAGCCGCCGTAATTGAGAAGTTTCAGCGCTTGGGAAACGCTGCCCTTGGACGCATCCAGCAGAGAATCGCGTTTGTCGGCCGACATGGTCAGGCCCAGGTTTTGCAGCGCCCTCTCCATGTCATTGTTCTGCAAAGGTAGCAGACGCAGCGGCATGCAACGTGACCGGATGGTGGGCAAAAGCTTGCCTGGCGCGTGGGAAAGCACCAGAAACATCGCACGTTTCGGTGGCTCTTCGAGTATTTTCAAAATGGCATTGGCAGCGTTTCGATTGAGGTCGTCAGCGGGATCGATGATAACGATGCGCCAGTTTCCCGTGCCTGAGGTCTGGGAGAAGAAATGCCCTGCCCTGCGAACCTCATCCACGGTAATTGCGGATTTCACCTTGCCGGTCTTTTCATCGACCGGACGCGTGAGATGTAGCAGATTGTGCGATGCGCCGGAGGATATCTGACGGCTGACCATGGAAGCCGTGTCAGGATCGGCAATGGTTTCCGGGGCAGCCAACGGGTCCGGATGAGAGAGGACGTGGTTGGCGAAACGGAAAGCGAGCGTTGCCTTGCCGATCCCCTCGGGTCCTTCGATCAGAATGGCATGGTGGCCTTTGCCGGAACGATAGGACTGTGCCAGAAATTGTTCCGCCTCCTGATGGCCGAACAGTTTCGTGTTTTCCTGCGGCGCAATAGCCCCGTCCAGAACGCCCTGACCCTCACTCATTGCGTGACGTCCGTGCGAGCTTTGATCTTTTCAAGAAGCGGCTCGACCAGCGAAAGCACATCCGCCGTCACCTTGTCCTGCGGCTGATCGGCATTGACCGTGCGACAGCGACGTGGCTCGTTGAGCGCTATGTCGAGATAGGCTTCGCGGCGCTTCTCGTGCGTTTCAAGCTCTTCCTTTTCGAAGCGGTCCGGTGTCGCGCCATCGTCTGCACGCTTGCGCGCACGGGCCAGGCCAGCGGCGGCAGGAATGTCGAAGATCAATGTCAAATCCGGCATTGTTCCGTCGATGGCAATCCGTTGCAGCGTCTCGATAAATTCAGGTTCAAGGTTCCCGGTGGTTCCCTGGTAGACACGCGAGGAATCCAGAAATCGGTCGCACAACACGACGGCTCCTTTCCCCAAAGCTGGACGAATGACCTCTTCGACATGGTCATTGCGGGCTGCAGCAAACAGCATAGCCTCCATACGCACGCCGAAAGGCTCGGCAGCACCTGATAGCAGCACATGCCGCACTGCTTCGGCACCAGGCGAGCCTCCGGGCTCACGCGTGACGATGACCTCAAACCCGCGCTCACGCAAGGTTTCAGCCAGAATTTTAATCTGCGTGGATTTTCCAGCACCCTCGCCGCCTTCGAAACTGATGAACAATCCGGTGTTTTCGGGCAATGTCTTTTCCTGATTTCAGCGGTTACGCCGTATCGTCTTTAACCCATGCGGAACCGTTGCGAAACGGTTAAGTCACAGCCAAAAGAGAAGCAGTTCCTTAAGCGCGCCCGCGGCATTCTGGGTCAGCGTCCCTTTTTCAACAGCAGCCGTGGTATAGAGCGGCACGTCACGGAGCAGTTTTTCTCCGGAAAAAATCTTCAGCGTCGCGGCGTTGTAGCCCGTGTCCAATGGAGCGTTCAAAGGCCAGTTATAGACGATCCTTCCCGACAGACGATCGGGATTGTTGATGGGAACGAGAACACTCACCTCCTCGCGGACCGTCAGGGAAACGGCACTCGTTGAACCACCGTAAACGCCGATATTGCCGACGATCTCGTCCTTTTGGAAAAGATTGCGCTTTTGAAAAGCCGTCAGTCCCCATTCAACGACGCGGCGGGCTTCCTCTTGCCGTGTTTTATCGTCAGCCAGACCCGCAAGCGTCAGATAGATGCGACGACCATCACGTTCGGCCGACACGACTGCAGAAAATCCCTGCCCTTCTGCAAAGCCCAGCCCCAACCCGTCGATACCATTTCCGAGGAGAGAATTCTTGTTGCGCTGAAAAATGCGGTTCCACTCAAAATCGGGCTTGGCAAAAAGTCCGTAACGATCCGCGTAGGTGTCGTGAACATGTTTGGCCAACACCACCATGTCACGCGCTGTTGTCTTGCTGACCTTATCGGGAAGGCCGGTCGAATTGGCAAAGGAACTGCCTGTCAGGCCGAGCGCAGTGGCGTGATCCGTCATGCGTTTGGCAAAGGCCTCGTCCGATCCGGCCAACCCTTCGGCAACGACAAGGCAGCCGTCATTCGCGTTTTGGACGATGATGCCTGTGAGCAGGTCGTTGATGCTGACGGTGGATTTGAGCGCTGCAAACATGGTGGAGGTGCGAGAAGGCGCACCACCCGTCCGCCAGGCATATTCCGAGACGGGGTAGCCCGTATCGGCACTGACCTTGTTCTTGCTCAGAGCATCCATGACCACTTCAACCGTCATAAGCTTGGCGAGTGACGCCGGCGCAAATGGTGTGTTTTCATTGATGGCTAGCAAAACCGTGCCGGTTTCGGCATCGATCATATAGGCCTGCTGCGCTTTCACAGCCAGCCCGCCGGACTGTGCATGGAGCGTGCAGACGCTTGCCCCCAGCAGGGACGCTGACATCAGAAAAGCTTTCAAATATCGGTTAAATGTGCGCTTCAAAACACGAGCCCGCCATCACTTGTATCAGAATGCCTGCATAACGTCATAACACACCAGCATCCGCTTGTGGCCGATACCGGAGGAATCATACGCAGGGCGTGAGATTATGCGCGAGACAAGACCAAAGGGTAAAGATCAGCGATCATTACCCTGTCTGTTTTTCACAAAAGCAATGATGGATTGCTCGTTCAGGCCGCCTTTGTTGACAAGAACCTTATCGAAGGCACTTGCCGCCTTGGAGACCGATGCGGTTTCTTCCGAATAGGCTGAAGCGAACCGGCCTGATGGTGTCGGCGCGCGCAAGAAGTTGCCTTCAGGTCGCTCGTTCAGGATAGGACCATATTCGGGCAATACGACGAATTGCTCACCGCCCTGCCCCACCACGGGTGCAGGGCCATCGACCAGCGGCATGGCCTGAAGCGCCTGGCTCTTCTTCGAGCCGACCAGCGCCATCTGTGCGGAACCGCCATATGCAGGGCTGTTTGGGATAGGAAGGTTCGACGATGACGCGGACGCCACCATCACGCCACTTGCGATCTGTCCTTCAGGATTGATGCCGGGGCCGCGAGCGCCCTTCGGAACGTAAGACGCCATCAAATAAGGCATATCATGACCATCCAACGGCGCGCGGCCCACATACTGGACGCGGACACTGGCTGTACCGGTCGCCTTCATATCCAGGAGATCTGCCGTCTTGCTCGAAACGTCGATCAGACGCCCCTCATGGAACGGGCCGCGGTCGTTGACGCGAACGACAACCGAAGAGCCATTCTTCAGATTCGTAACGCGGGCATAGCTGGGCAGAGGAAATGTCGGATGGGCAGCGGAGAGGTGTTCTTTATCATAGGCTTCGCCGTTGGCCGTCAGACGACCGTGAAATGCGGAGCCGTACCAGGATGCGAGACCTGACTTGTCGTAGTTCTGCTCTTCCTTGGGAAAATAGCGACGACCCTTGACCGTGTAGGCATTACCCACCAGGAACCGCCCGCCGCCCTTGGGAATATTCGCGCCATCCGCAACGCGCGGACTTGCTTTCACGCCATACTCGGACTCGGAGAAGTATTCCTTGCTGCGTTTCTGCTTCGGCTTGGTTTCCGACGTCGTGGAACAGGATGCCGTTGCCGCGCACAGAACGGCAATGCCGAGCCACTTAGCGCTCACACCGACTTTCATTACAGCAGATTTCAAATCCATGCCCCGTATCACTATGGGCCGCCTCCGCAGCAGCCCTACACACCTCGATCATCACGCCCTCTGACATCGAAGCACCTAACAGGCGCCTAATCTTGCCCGCAACATGGCGAAATTGCGAACGTTGAATGCGATTTCGATAAAATTGTAACGAACGTGGTTAGCCAAGAGTTAACGCGCCGTCGACATTAGAGGCGCTAAAATGCCTACCTGAACGGATTGACGGCATGACGCAAACCGATATAAAGCGACACGCATAACGTGGATGGGTGTCCGAGTGGTTTAAGGAACCGGTCTTGAAAACCGGCGTGCGTGAGAGCGTACCGTGGGTTCGAATCCCACCCCATCTGCCACGTATGTTTCGCATACGTTCCTATATGTTCCGTTTTTGTCTTGCGCAGTAACCATTTTTAGGTTTCTCTGTTCCCATTCGTTCCTACCGCTTTTCATACAATCCCATGAAAAAGCGGGTACGGTTGCGGGTACTTTCAAATTGAAATGCGGGTACAGCGAGAACAAGCGTGCTGACAGACACAGCGATCAAAAAAGCAAAAGCCAGAGATAAAGCTTACAAGCTTGCAGACACCAATGGCCTACATCTCTTTGTCGCCACATCCGGGTCAAAGAGCTGGCGGTATCGCTACTACTTCGCTGACAAGGAAAAGCTTCTAGTCCTAGGCTCATATCCCGACGTGTCTCTCGTGGACGCGCGACGACTCAGGGATGACGCCCGCAAGCTCTTGAAGGATGGGAAAGACCCATCCGCGCTGAAGAAGCTCGAGAAAGTCATTGGTCGAAAGCAGGCCGGCGAAACGTTCCAGGCGCTGGCCGAGGAATGGCATGAACACACCAAACCGACTTGGACCGATCGGCACGCCGCAGAGGTGTTGACGACGCTCAAAAGAGACGTCTTTCCTCTGTTGGGTGACCTGCCTATCAGAAGCATAGATGCCCCTACGATTTTAGGGGTTTTACGGCTTGTTGAAAAGCGTGGCGCTGTGGAAACAGCAAAGCGCCTCCGGCAGCGGATTTCCGCTGTCTTCGTTTATGCAATCTCGTCCGGTCGCGCCGACACCGATCCTTCGGCAGTTGTCGAAGGCGCGCTCGCCCCGCTCGAGAAAGGGCGGCAACCATCGATCATCACTCTGCAGGGCGTGAGGCAGATCCTAGCGGACGTTAACAACACCCCTGGGCGAGGTTACAACAAGCTGGCAATTCGTCTGCTGGCGTTGACGGCAGTTCGACCAGGTGTTCTTGCTGAAACTCCATGGAGCGAATTTGACGAGCTCGACCCGGAGAACCCCGTCTGGATAATCCCCGCGGCTCGGATGAAATTGAAGAAGCGCCTCAAGAATGAGGAGGCTTACGACCATCACGTTCCCCTGTGTACGCAGGCGATGGAACTGATCGACGTCCTCAGGCGCGTGAACGGCAGGTTTCCCTTCGTCTTTCCAAACCTCAGGAAGCCACGACAGCCAATGTCCACCAACACCATGGGGTACATGCTGAACCGGGCGGGCTATCACTCCCGGCACGTTCCTCATGGCTTCCGGGCCTCATTTTCATCGATCATGAATGAAAGGCTCCCGCAGGAATCGAAGATCATTGATCTCATGCTTGCTCACAAACCGAAAGATGCAGTCGAAGGCGCATATAACCGTGCACAGCACGCCCAGCGGAGACGTGAAATCGCTCAAGAGTATGCGGACCTTATTTTGACCGGAGCTCCGTCAGCGGCTCAACTTCTTATGGGACCGATCAGGGTAGTAAACAGCAAACTGGAAACGGGGGCTCGGGTCACAAAGCTGAAAAAGGCGAAGCGCGTCGCCTAAAGGTGCAGGCATAGCAACCATGCGACCAATATGATGCTTGCCACAGCGACGACTTTACCTTGCGGCTTGGCAGCCTCTTTGATGTTTCGTGCTCTAGGTCGCATCATGCCGGCTTCTCCCGATCTCCGCGTGGCGGAGGCGAAACGCCTTCAGGATAATCTCAACGATGATGATCCCGCCGATTCCGACTATAAACCCGCCCACGCTTGCAGATTGCTCTTCAGGTACGCTCAGTTTACCAAATGCCCACTGGAAGAAGATGGTTCCCAACGGACTAAGGTAATAGGCCGCAACGCCACCGACGAAAAACTTGCGAAGACTGGCCCACGGACCAGTCCACTCCATCGCAACGGAAACGGCAGATCCGGCAATACCAGCGAGGGCGACCTTTCCCTCGTTCGAACTAAGCCATTCCCAAAAACTCATTTTCGCTTCACTCCTGCACGGCGCGGGTAGCAGCTCTCGCCCCACCGTTGCCATGCCTCGCGCACTCTTGGCGCGTCCAGACGCCGCCGGCGCATATGCCGACAACTGTCCTGTCAATCTTTCGCTGGTCCGCAGGGGTGGCCCCGCGGGCGCCGATCAAATCAGTTCCGACCACGCGGCGCAGGCCCGAGACATTTCCCGGCCCCGAAATCCCACATCCCGCTAGCGCAATCGTCAAACCGATCACGAGCGCCGTCCGCACCATTCCCAGCCGCATTGTTTTGCCTTTCCGTTTTGACTATCGCGCGTTCTGTCGCGTTACGGTCGATCATGATGACGGCGGCGGTGACAAAACTTGCCGCCGCCAATCCTAAAAGGAGGTAGACGCCGACGCGTGTCATCAGACAGCAACCTCGCGGCCAAAGAGCGTGTTGATCCGTCGGGCGATCACGTCACGCTTGCGGTAAGCAATGACGCCAAGAACGGAGATAGCGACGAAGATAGCGATCCAGCCCCAAGGGAGACCCATTGACCAGGCAGCAGCGCCAGACCCGAGAAGAGAGCTCGCGCCGCCTTGCACCGCTTCCTTGGTTGCAACAGCGTCGCGGCGGAGCTGGGCGAGCGTAGCCGAGCCGATCACGCCGTCTGCGACAAGGTGCGGGTGGGCGGACTGGTAGGCTTTCACGGCGGCAGCGGTTTTCTCACCCATCCAGCCATCAATAGCGCCGGGATTGAAGCCCTTCGCAGAAAGAATGGTTTGAGCTTCCTTCACCACGTCGTCGGGACGCTTCGGAGCGGCATCAATGGCGACGCGAGGCACGCCCTCGCCGACACCGGTGTAGATGCCCAGTTCGAACAATAACGCCTCTTCCTTCCGGCGACGGACAAGACCAGCCAGTTTCTTCCCCTTGGCCGTGTTATAGTGGCTGCCAAGGTAATCGGCTGCGGCTTTGGTTTTTCCCGCGCGCCACAGCTTCGCCCATTCCCAATCCATCGCGCCCGTGCCGAGATTGAAAATTGCTGAGACAGACGCGTCCAGTTCGTGCTGCTTACGGTTCGTTGGGGAATTGTTGACCGCAGCGGGTTCAAACTCACTGGCGAGAACAGCGGCGAAAATCGTATCGGACTGCTCTGCGGTGATTTTTGTCTTACCAGGCACCAGCTTTGTGATGCCGATTTTTGCAAGTTCACGCCGTACCGACGGACTGCCCATCGTGAACCCAGTTCCGATTGTTGGTACGCGGACTGGATCCAAATAGCATGTCAGCGGGTTACCTTCGTGACCACGCGTGAAAGCCCTGCCTTTTGGCGATGTTGAAGTGATTGACGGTGTCATGAGTGCGCTCCGAAACAAGGGCAGCACTCATGCGCTATCGATGTCCTTCAATATCACGCGTCACGTGTTGCAACAATCCAGCATTTCCAGTAATTAGAAAGGGAATGCGCATGAGTGCTGATCCACCTTAACCGGAGACATGCACTCATGACCAAGACCGTGGTTGCCTTTGGCGATCCGAAAGCCCAGAAGAAGTGGTCTGGCGGGCTTTTCATTGACATTACCAAGAAGAGCTATTTCGACCGCAAATTCATCGGCACCTCCGACGAATACGCGATCCAGCGCCTTACCGATCTGGAATCGGAAGCGGGCGACACGATCACGTACGACCTGTCGGTTCAGCTTCGCAACAAGCCCACCTATGGCGACGCTCGCCTCGAGGGCAAAGAAGAAAGCCTTCGCTTCGCCAGCGATCAGCTGAAGATCGACCAGATGCGCCACGGCGTGTCTGCTGGCGGCAAGATGAGCCGTAAGCGCACCGCACACAACATGCGCCAGATCGGCAAGAACCGTCTCTCCGATTACTGGTCCAAGTTCAACGACCAGATGGTTTTCATCTACCTGTCCGGTTCGCGTGGCATCAATGAGGACTTCATCGAAACCGTCGAATGGACCGGCCATGCCGAAAACCCAATCGAAGCGCCCGACAACGACCACATCCTCTATGGCGGCGACGCGAACTCCAAGGCGACTATTGATGCGACGGACATCATGTCCCGCTCGCTGATCGAGCGCGCTCAGGTCAAGGCACGCATGATGTCTGCCAAAGACCCCAAGAACGCGAACATGATGCCGATCCAGATCAATGGTGAAGCCCACTACGTCATGGTCATGAGCCCTTATCAGGAACACGATCTGCGCACCAACGATGCTGGCGGCTGGCTCGAGATCCAGAAAGCCGCGGCAACGGCGGAAGGCAAGGCAAACCCAATCTTCAAGGGTGGCCTCGGCATGATCAACAACACCGTACTTCACAGCCACGAGTGGGCGATCCGCTTCAAGGATTACGGTGCAGATCAAAACGTCCAGGCGGGCCGCGCCTTGTTCATGGGCCGACAGGCTGGCGTTATCGCGTTCGGCTCAGCAGGCGGCTTCCGCTACACATGGACCGAAGAAACCAAGGATCACGGCAATGAGCCGGTTGTTGCGTCTGGCGTCATCGCTGGCGTGAAGAAGACACGGTTCAATGGTCGCGATTACGGTGTGATCTCTGTCGACACCGCCGCGAAAGACCCGAACAACGCAGCATAAGGGCAAGCCCGGCTAAGTCCGGGCTAACCTCCCTCTTCAGCGGTCTACGCGACCATCCAATGTCAAAGGACTTTCGATATGGCGCTCATTCAGAGCAAATACGCCAAGGGCACCGAAGCCCTGTCTTACCCCTCCAACGCCGGTGAAGCTGTCGCTATTCGCTTCTCCCACCAAGTGGCAAACGCTCCTGCTGCCGGTGACATTCTCGAGCTGGCTTGCATCCCATCGAATTGCCGCGTCGTAGACATCGTTCTCGACTCGGACGATCTGGACACAAACGGCGCACCCACGATGTTGCTTGACGTGGGCATCATGAGTGGCGGGTTCAGCGATGAAAACCCTGCCCGCACATGCGGTGCGGAGTTCTTCTCCGGCGCAAACGCAGCTCAGACCGGTGCAGTGGCTCGCCCGACGCTCAAGTCGGCCTACCGCACCACGCCTTCCAACATCGATCGCTCCATCGGTATCAAGTTTACCACGGCAGCGGCCACCTTCGCGGCGGGTCAGATCGGGCTGACAGTTTTTCTGTCCACCGAGTAACCCTCCGGGCCGCGTGACACATGAGGGGGCGGCAAGCCCCCTTTTCTTTAAAGGAGTGGGCAATGAAAACTCTAATCGAATGCAAGACCGGCCACACGATCCAGACACTCGGCGGTGTCTCCTACAGCTTTGATCGCGATGAACACGGGCGTTTTGTCAACGAGGTCGCGAGCGTACTCCATCGGTCGCTGTTTCTGAACGTGGATGTGTATCAGGAAGTGCCGCTTACGCCTGAGGCGGATGATGATCAGGAAATCCCTGCGTTCCTGAACGGTGGTATCGACCCTGTCGAACCTGAGCCTGAGCCTGAGCCTGAGCCTAGTGATACAGCGGCCCAAGAGCCGGTCAAGCCAAAAACGACAACCAAGAAAACTGCTTCCAAGGCTTAACGCATGCCCAAGGCGAATGACATTCTGCGGAGAACCAGCGTCCTTCTTATCGACGATGAGCACGCTCGCTGGCCTCTCACGGAACTCGCCGACTGGCTCAACGAGGCGGTGAAAGCCATTGTTCTGGCGAAGCCTTCCGCCTCCTCCCGTACTTTGCCCCTCCCGCTTGCCAAAGGCACCTATCAGGAATTACCCGCGATGCTCGATGGTGTGACACCGCTCCAGCTGCTCGGCGTGAACCGCAATCTTGTCGGCGATGGATCAACCCGTATCGGTGGCCGCGCCATCCGCACCGCCGCTCGAGGGCTTCTGGACGCGCAGGAACCGAACTGGCACGATCCGGCATATGAGCCCTTCCGCAAGGAAGTTCGCCAAGTCGTCTTTGACGAGAACCTGCCGCTAGAGTTTTATGCGTATCCCGGCAATGACGGGAATGGCGTGGTCGAGGTAGCCCTATCTTACCTACCCGCCCCGGCCCTTCCTCTGGCTGGTCAGGACGAAACCACATATGCGGCATGGGACGTTGAGATTGGCTTGCCTGAGCCCTACTCCGTCCCTCTGCTTGATTATGTGCTCTACAAGGCGTTCTCGAAAGACGATATCGCCGGAGACCCGACCAAAGCGATGTCGCACTATCAAACCTTCGCGGCAGCGGTTGGCATTAAGGTTCAGGCCGAATCGTCAGCCAATCCGAACAGGAGACGCTGATGCGCGATATCGATGATCTGCTCCCCGAGGTTTTAATCCACGCTCCCAACTGCTCTGATCCCATTGCGCGTCGGTACCTGCGCGAAGCAGCTCGCGATGTTTGCGACAAGGTGGATCTTTGGCGCGAACGCGATCACATCACGATCAGCGATGCTGAAGGTGAATGCCTGTCCACCATTTCAGACGCCGAGATTGTGAAGATTGAAGCCGCAGACTTGGATGGGGTGACGCTTACGCCCGAAACCCCGGAGTGGCTCGATGACAATTATCCCGGCTGGGACAAGCCGGACGACTCGGGCGCGACGTCGCGCTTCATAACCCAGATTAAGCCAGGCGCGATCCAAGTCGTTCCACCCAATACCGGCAAGCTATCGGTTCGGTTCATTCTCAAGCCATCCCGCAAAGCCACCACTCTCCCTGATTTTCTCATCGACAAATACGGCACCGAAATAGGCAAAGGCGCTGCGGCTCGCGTTCTGATGCTCCCGACGGATGACGGCGGACCTAACCCTCAAATGGGAACGGTACTGCAAAGCGAGTTCACCGCATTTCTCGACAAACTGCCAATGAAAGTTGCCAAGGGCCAGCAAGGTGCACGTCCTCGCACAAAAGGGAGCTACTTTTAATGCCTGCCAGCACTTATGCCGCCAACGCACTGCTGAACCTATTCCTGCGCGGCGTTGCGTTTGTCGCCCCTGCCCGCGTTTATATTTCGCTCCACACAGCAGATCCGGGCGTGGCTGGAACGTCTGAGGTCACATTGGCCGCTTGGCCCGATTACGTGCGCCTCGATGCGGCTCAGGGTGGCGCTGTGGCGACCGGTTTCATGGCCGCGGCGACCAAAGCTACTGAAAACCTGCTCGAGCTGCTGTACCCCGCTCACAATGGCGCTGCACCTATCACTATTACCCACTTCGCGATCTGGACCGCCGCCAACGGCGGGGAAATGATCTTCCAAGGCGCGCTGACCGCGAACAAGACGCTCAACCCCACCGATGAGTGCATCATTCATGCCGGCGACCTTGATGTGACGGTGGCCTGATGGAAAGTCGGGGATCGGTCAACGGATCTGAGATCAACGCGCTGCCCTTGAATGCGGGAACATTCCTCGTCGATTGCGCCGCTGTTGCGACCGTTTCGGTTGCTCCGTCGCTGTCTCTTATTCGTCGTCTCGTCTCAGTTGCCGCAGCGATCATCACGGTACCAGGTACTATGTTGCTGACGGCCCGACGCTCCGGCGCGGCACTCATGACCATCACCGTTTCCCCCAGCGCCAGAATGGCACGTCGTGCGACGTCTCGAATGGCGTCTCAGATTGGGGTAGCAGCAACGATGAAGCTGGTTCGCCGGGTGGCGCCAGTCAGTTCCACTGACGTCCGCATCGATGCGGCCGCGCTGCTGTCGTGGCGCTTCATCCGCCGCACCGATCAACAGCGCATCATGAGGCTGGAACGCGCACGCCATTCGCTTGTCTACCCCGAGAACCGTCGAATGACCGTGCCCGCTTCGAGAAACATGATGCAAGTACCGCGCTGCGCGGAGGTAATGCCTTGAGCGACGTCATGACCAAGCAACCCGCCGACGTGCTCGACTATGATGTCGATTTCGTCCGCTGGCTCCCTCCCGAGGACAGGATCATATCAGCGGTGAGCGTCATTGAGGGAGCGACAGCCCAAATTGATCGGACAGACTTTTCCGACACCGTCGCAAAGGTTTGGATTTCCGGCGGTGAAGATGGTGACAACGGCACCGTCGCTTTGACGATTGCCACGGTCGCGGGCCGCACCAAGCAATTCTGTTTCAATATCAAAATCAGGGAGTGCCGTTGATGGGCCTCAAACTGTCTAACAACGCTGTTTCGTCGTTAAGCGCTTCGATCACGGCAGCGGCAACCAGTCTCGCTGTCCAGGGAGCGGATGCTGGCAAGTTCCCTGTCCTCGCTGCCGGCGACTGGTGCCCCGCAACGATCATTGATGCGGCCGGGAACATGGAGATTGTTCGTGTCACTGCCCGAAATGGCTCAACGCTCACAGTCACACGTGCACAAGAGGCAACCACTGCAAAAGCTTTTGCGACTGGCTCGCGCATTGACGTGCGATTAACAGCTGGCTCCATCGGAAATATGATTGGGCAGAATGCTGAAGCCGTGGCTCTCACCGGTGGCAACATTTCGGGCACTACCATCAGTAATATACCTGATTTGGCGATTGCAGATGGCGGAACAGGCGCAAGTACCCCTGCCGATGCCAGAGCAAACTTGGGCCTTGGAAACGTAGCAAACACTGCTCCCGCCGACATGCCTGTATCCTCGGCCCAACAGACTGCCATCAACAACGCGGCGGGTGCACGCGTTGCCAAATCCGGTGACACCATGACCGGCGATTTGATGGTTCAAAAGAACTATCCGCAGATCCGGCATCATTATCCGAGCGTTCGCATATGGGCAACGCAGGTCCGAGAGAACGGTTTTTTCTACCTTTGGGACGAAAGCGGAAACGCAGCCAGGTTCTATGTGGGCACAGACGGATCCATGTGGACTTCTCAGCTAGGCGACATCAATACCCGTATCGAAACCCGCGCCGCTGCCTACGCGGATGATCGCATGAACCAGCTCAAGCCATATGCAGGTAATGATGCTAACAACATCAATTTCCCTATTGGAACGACGCTTGCTGTCGTGGGCACGTCACCTACAAGAAACCAGTTCATGAACGTGTTTCTGTCTGGGACGGCCTCTGACTTCAGCACATCGGGCACCATGATTGCAGGTACTTGGGCGGCAAGGGGCCGTCCATCTTCAGGAAACTGCATTGTTCAAAGGATTGGATAGATGAGCAACGAAATCACTCTCAATGGCTGGACTATCCATAATGTTTTCAGCGTAAGAGCTACTGACCAGCCAGAGGCGTACACGCTCGATATCGAATTTTCAGGTCCCGAGACCTCACAGATGCGAGCTCCTTTTGGAAGCAGGCCTGACGATCCTTACGGTGTCGGCCCAGCAGCTCGGCAATGGTTGGTCGATAATGCCGGAAAGTTTGAAATACTGCCGCCGACTTCTCCAGAACCCACGCCGCTCCTGCCCGTTACGAAGCGTCAACTTCGTCTTACACTTGTTCGCGAGGGTATTTCCATCGGAGGTATCGAAGCGCTCATTGCATCAATGCCTGATGGATTGGAAAAGGAAGAGGCCCAGATCGAATGGGCAGACGCGCAGACATTCGACCGTAACCATCCGACGCTTTTAATGGTCGCTGGAGCGCTCGAATTGTCGCCTGAAAAGGTCGATGAAATGTGGCTTAAGGCGATGCTCGCCTAATTTATTCTGCACAGAGGAGCGCATCGTTGGCAAAAATCGTCATCTCGGCATTCGCTGGCGAAAAGCCGCTGATCCTGCCCCGCTTACTGCCAGAGACGGCGGCAACCGAGGCGGTCGGCGTTCGCCTTGATGATGGCGGCCTCACCCCAATCAATGGCTCACTCAAGACCGGCAGCATGATTGGCGGCGATGACAGGACGATCTACCGCCATCAAAACAACTGGCTTTCTTGGCCGGGGATTGTGGACGCGACACCAGGGCCAGTTGCACAAGACCGCCTGTACTTCACCGGCGACGGCGTCCCGAAGATGCGGGTCGGCGGAACCGTCTATCCGTTAAAAGTTCCTCGACCCACCGCCGGTGCTGTTGCGGCAGTAACTGGAAGCGGCACCGGAGACGTTCAAAGCCGAACTTACGTTTATACCTACGTCACAAGCTTTGGCGAAGAGACGGCACCGTCACCGGGCAGTCCCATCATCGACTGGAAGCCTGGACAAACCGTCACTTTGAATGGGATCGAGGCTCCTCCGGCTGGCCGGTCCATAACCCTACAACGCATCTACCGCTCCCAGACAGGCTCGAGCGGAACGTATTTGTACCTAATCGCAGAACGGGCAGCCAGCGCTGCGAACTTCGTTGACAACATCGCTGTTGATGCTTTCCAGGAGGCTTTGCCTTCTGCTGGCTGGGACGAACCACCGGACGCTCTGACCGGGATCACGTCGATGCCGAACGGCATGATGGCTGCTTTTGTGGGCAGAGACGTCTACTTCTGTGAGCCATGGCGCCCACATACATGGCCCGAGAAGTATGTCATGAGCTGCGACAGCGATATCGTTGGCTTGGCTTCTATCGGCTCAGTACTTCTGGTGATGACAAAAGCCAACCCATACATGATGACGGGCTCTCACCCCGATTCGATGCAGAGCGTGAAGCTCGAAGCAAACTTCCCATGCATCAATCCGCGCGGGATCGTGGATCTTGGTTTTGCTATTTGCTATCCGAGTAATGATGGGCTGATTTCGGTCAAGGCGTCGGGTGAAGTCAGTCTGGTGACAGAACAGTTATTTCGACGCGACGAGTGGCAGGCGTTGTCCCCCCAGACGGCGGTCGGTGCTCAACATGGGAACATCTACCTGTTGTTCTATGATGTGACGCTTAATGACGAGCGCGCTACGGGCGCCCTATTCATAAACGTAAATGCCGCGCCTTTCCTTGCTCGATCCAGCGAGACGGCCGATGCGGTTTTCTTTGATGTCGAATCTTCGGGCCTTTTCTTCAAACGAACTGGCGACGCAAACGTTTACAGGTTCGATGACCCAGCGGGCTATCCAGAGAGCTACTCGTGGCGATCAAAGGAATATTGGTTACCAAGGCCTGGTACATTTGGTGCACTTCTGGTGGATCAAGGTTCGATAGGCGATACGACAGCCGCTGCACGCGTTGCAGAGGAGAGAGCCCGAATTACGGCTGTCAACGAAGCGACGTTCGCGTCTGGCTTGCTCAACTCCGCAATCAACGAGCATGTCGTCGGGTCGATGATACTCAACGGCGATGCAATGTTGCCCCTGCCCTCGCCACTCGCTGCCAACATCAGTATTTTTGCGGACGGAAAGCTTGTCGGTACCGCGAACAAGTTGGGCGCTGTGTGTCGCCTCCCTGCGAAGAATGCTCGATGCTGGGAGATCGCGGTGCAGTCCAACCTGCCAATCGGTAGCATCTCCCTCGCTACATCCGTCAACGAGCTCCGGGGATAAAGATGGCATCGCAGCAGCAG
Organism: Rhizobium skierniewicense; assembly: GCF_014196515.1. Classification (GTDB taxonomy): domain Bacteria; phylum Pseudomonadota; class Alphaproteobacteria; order Rhizobiales; family Rhizobiaceae; genus Agrobacterium; species Agrobacterium skierniewicense. The sequence goes on from NZ_JACIDV010000008.1 coordinate 161,250, forward strand.
ATCATCGAAAAGGTGGAAATCCTCGACGGCTCCCGTGCCGGCGCAAGAGACAAGGCAGCGGTGCGGATCGAGGACGTCCAAGAGCTGCTGCAACTCGCCCAGGTAAAAACCAAGACACTGACCGCCGCACCCACCATGAATGACTTCAACTCCCTGCTCAGAGACCTCAACGAGATATCAAATCGGCTCAACTCTGTGGCAATGTCGATTCAGCGTAAGATCATTCGATGATGAAAGAGGTCATCTACGGCCCGACCGACGAACTGGTGGCACTGGCGGCGCGACGTGGCAAACTGAGCTTCCGCGACGATGCAAAAGCGATCGCTATCCAATCCGCGAACGGCATCGACGGCGTTGTAATTTTCGACGCCTTCACCACGCGCGGGTGTTGGGTTTCCGTCGTATCAAATGGCAGCCGCAGATGGATCACTCGCGAGCTGATTATCAAGGTGTTCTGCTACCCGTTTCTCCAGCTAAACTATCCCCGGCTCAATTCTTTTGTGTCGGTGAACAACGCCGATGCCATTCGGTTCAATGAGCATTTCGGGTTTCAGCGCGAAGGCGTGATGCGAAAAGCTGGCGACGAGGGCGAGGACTTGATTGTTTACGGCATGCTTCGCGAAGAATGCCGCTGGCTGCCTGAACGCTTCGCTGGAAAAATCGGACGCGCGGCGCTATAACAGACCGAACGCGCATGAGTGCTGACCTCTCAAACTATAGGCAGCACCATGGGCAAAGGCAGCAGTTCTGCCCCTGATCCAGATCCACTGATCGGACAGGCGGCACTCAAGCAAGCAGAAACCGGCGAAAAGTGGCTTTCCTTCGCCACCGATGCTTTTGCCATCTCTCAGGATCGGCAAAAAGAACTAGACGCTCTGACGACGAAAGTCACAGAGCAGCAGCTGGGCCTTGCGACTGATCAGGCTGGCTGGGCCAAGAAGGATCGCGAGCGTTACGAGAGCGTCTATAAGCCGGTTGAAGACGACTTCATCAAAGAAGCGACCAACTATGCGACCGACGCGCGCCAATCGGAAGCCGCTGCGGAAGCGCGGGCCGACGTGCAGTCCGCAGCAGCCACGAACCGTGCCGCTACCGAGCGGGCGAACGCGTCAATGGGCGTCACACCCGGTAGTGGCAGGTTCACCGGCGTCCAAGCAGCGGGCGACCTCGGCGTGACACTGGCGGAAGCTGGCGCATCGAACACGGCCCGGCAAGGCATCAGGGATAAAGGCCTCGCGCTTAAAGCCGACGTCGTGAACCTCGGGAAGGGCTTGCCAGCACAGGCCGCCGCAGGTGCTGGTGGCAGCGTCGCCGCCAGTGGCACGGCGCTATCAGGAAATCAGGCAACGAATGGGCAGTCCCTCGCAGCCAGCACCATTATGAACTCTGGGTATGGGGGCGCGATGCAGGGCTATGCCGGGCAGGCAAATACGCTCAACCAGCAATATGGCTTGCAGCTCGACGGCTGGAAGGCACAGCAACAGGCCAACGCTCAGGGCGCGGCCGGGATTGGAAGTTTCCTCGGTGGTATCGGCGGTTTGATTTTCTCCGATGAGGAGTTGAAGGAAAACAAGGAAGAAATTCCGGACGGTGAAGCGTTGGAAGCGCTGAAGGCCATGCCCATTGAGGAATGGGATTATAAGGAAGGCGTGGCAGATGGTGGCCGCCACGTCGGTACCTACGCGCAGGATTTCCAGCGAGAGACGGGGCGTGGAGACGGTCACACCATCCCGGTTCAGGATGCCCTGGGCATCACGATGAAGGCTGTTCAGGACATGGACAAGAAGCTCGACGCCACCATCGAGGCAATTGGATTGGGCGGGGTAAGTGCTGGAAGGCGCAAGCCGTCGGTCCCACAGGTTCCACAACAGGAGAACGCAGCATGAGTTTGGCAATTGGCCTTGGTGGCTTCATGGACGGCTTCACGGGCGGCATGCGAGCTCGCGATGCGATGGATGATCGCAAGCGCTCGAAGGTTATTCAAGAGCGACAGGATGTCGAATACAATCGGTCACTCGATCAGCGGAACGCCGTCGATCAGATCAACAAAGACGCTCGCTCTACGTTCGACGCTCAGGTGACGGCCGGAACGCAGAAGCCGGACAACTTCGACCAGTTTTGGAATTCTTATGCCGTCCCGAAGCTCAAAAATACCTACCTCGTGAATGGCGACATGGACAACGCCAAGCGCGTTCAGGACTGGGGCGACAGCGAGGATGCGAAGAACGGTGCCAAGCTGTTCTCTGGCGCGCTGGTTAAGGCACAGACTGGCGACAGCGCTGGCGCTCTTGCCGATGTCATTCAGGCAGGCAAGATCAAAGGCTATATCAACAACGGCTATGAGGTTCTTGGTCAGGAGCCAATTCTAACGCCTGATGGTAAGTCGCGTGGCTTCCGCATTTCGCTGAAGATGCCCGATGGTAAAGAGGTGCAGCAGGACATTCAAACCGCTGACTTGCCGAAGCTGATTGCCACGTTCGGAAATCCTGAAGCCGCGTGGAATAGCCAGATTGCGTCTCGGGCCGCCGCTGAAAAGGAAGCTGGAGAGCTCAAGCAGTACGAAGAGAAGAAGAAGATCGATAAGCAGTATGGCGTTGGTGACACGAAGCAACGCGGCGATGCAATCACATCATTGAGAAAGCGGCTCGATGGTGGACTGGCTGGCGACGAAAAGAAGTTCGACGATCTCTCTGCCGAGGAGAAAGAGAGGCTCATCGGCGACGAGCTCGAGCTGATACGCGGCCAGCCCGGAGTTGCCGGACAAGCAGCCCCATCGCGGCCCGAAAAGAAAGTGCTGGTCGATACAGTTACCGGCAAACAGGTTCAGTCGTCGTCGCCAAGCCCGGCCCCCTCGCCGCCCGAGCGAAGACAAAAGGATGATAATGCCAGAGCACCGACGCCAAGGGAGGCTCCCATGCCAGGCGTACCTGCTCGTGCGCAAGCTGGCGTCCGCTCGCGGATAGAGGATCTGAAAAGGAGATCCACAGCGGAGGCCCCCGGCGTTGCCGCCCCCTCACAGGAACAGGCTGTTAGCAAAGCAAATGCCGCCCTTGAGGGTGGGGCATCGGCAGAAGAAGTTGCGACAGGATTGCACGAGGCGGGTGTGCCTGAGTGGCAATGGCCCAGGGTAGTGCAAGAGGCGCTACGAGCACGGCAGCAGTCTTACGGACTGAACCCATAAAAAAAGGCCCGCGTGATGCGGGCCTTTCGCTTTTAGTTCAAGCCACAGAGCTATCGATAGATGGGCTCCGCCATCTTCTCTCGGAGCTGCGTTCCGAGCGCCTTATTCCCAATCAGCACACCATCTTCGCGCTTTGCCGCGTTCTTAGTCCGCGTCTGGATAGAGCGTTTGAGCGTCTCGGACTTGATTGGGAACGCCGCATGGATGCGGACAGAGTTGAACTTCTTGATACCGTCCAAAGCTTCCGCAGCCGTGTCTTTGTCGCCTGCCATCGTTGCCATCGCCCATTTGTTGATGAGCCGCTGGCGCTTCCGCTTCACAGTGGTTTCGGCGTTCTTCAGCGCGGTGTTCCGTTCCCATGTCTCTGACACTTTCGCCGGCGTGAAGCCGAGAGCCTGAGCGGCAATGTCCGTCGCGTCGATCTGGTCTTTCGCCAGTATCTGGTCTTTGCCGATGGTGGTGAGACCATCCTGCGAATACCGATATGCCTTCATCAGATCGCGTACGGCTTTAGGCGCCATCATCTCAATACCGCGGGCCACGTCGCCATCATCGGTTATGACGCGGAAGCCGGTATAGAGTTGCTCGCCGAGGCTGACTGTCGCGCCAAGGCTTTGTGCCAGCCAATATTGGTATTCATCCTTGCCCTGCAATTCGCGTGTCGGGGACCGGAACCAAAGGTCCGGCATGCCGATGCGCGCCGAAAGGTCGATTCCGAGATAGTGACCAGGTGCGCCGTTGAGCAAGATGCCGCCCAACTGGGGACCGAGGATATCAACGACATCAGCCTTGAACTGATCTTCGAACGCCATCGGATCGTCATCGTCACCAAAGATCATTCCGGCCATCATCATCGCGAGGCTGAAGCCCATGGTGCCGGTTACACCCGCCATTGCGGTCATCATGCCCAATACGCCTGCAAGCTGGTATCGGGCTTCCTTGCGGGCCTGCGCCGTCTCTCCCTTTGTCGACTGATGAATGTCACGAATGACGCGATAGAGCATGTTGATGTTATGCTGGCGGAAAACGAGCGCCACCTTGGCAAAATCGTTCTGCAGCACAGCAGGCCTAGAGCTGTTGGAATAATCGAAGTGGGTTTTCCACGTCAGATCGTGAGCCGTGTCGATGGCGTCAGAGGTGCTCTGCCCACTGTCACGCGCCATGCGGTAGGCGGCCAGCGCGGTAACCTCACGGTTCCAGACCTCGGCACGGTGGAAAGCCCAAGAGATTTTCTCCATGACCTTGGCCCGGAGCGGCGTGTATTCGACGCCTGTCTCGCCTACGCCTGCCAGATCGTGGCTCTGGGTGCGGTCGATCAATCCGGATTCGTAGAAGGCGTCCATTGCCTTCTTTTCGTCGCCGGTTAGCCGATCACTGACAACCGTGCCTTTGCCCGCCAGCGAATCCGCCGAGGCTTTTCCCAGCGCGGAAGCTGCTTTTCCAAACCCACCGAACTTCGCGCTGAGAACCGGCAGGCCGAGCATGACAGTTTGTGTCATGTTGACCAGCGCGGCACCGGGAGATGCAGCCAGGTACCAGACGAACGCGGTGCTGGTCATGGTCTGAGCCACTTTACTGCCGGTTGGGTTCATCACCCAGTTATGGCGGTTAGACAGTTCGTTGGCGAGCGTCATAGCCCGCGTCTGATCGTCCGCTTCCTTTGCCTGATCGGCGGTCTTGTTGACGAGCTCCTGAAGCTCGAGGCCATATTTCAACCGTGCCATCTGGTGAGCGGCATGGAACATATGAGACGAGAAGACGCGCAGTGCATCCTTACTGTAGCCAGCCGTGCCCTTACGGTGGATGAAGCGCTTCCGGGCGGAAAGGTCTGGCATCGATTCGAGATAGCGTTGCCATATCTGGTCCATCACGTCACCGCCGACGTTGGAGCCGCCGAGTATCTCTTCAATCTCGGCAACGATGCGTGGGTCCATGGCTTTGCGCATGTCGCCGCCAGCTTCCATGACGCCTACCTCAACCTTGCCGGCTGGATAGTCTTGGCGCATCTCACGGGCCATACGGTCACGTTCGGCAGCGGTCTCATGTTTGGAGAAACTGAGAACCGCACCATCGATGTCTCTGACGGTCACGAAGTACCGACCGAAACGCCCCAGCGGGAAATAAGGAGCTTCAACGCGGCTGTTTTCAAAGGCGATGCGCATCTTCGTCAAACGCGCTTTGGCGGCCCAACGAGACTTCGTCGTTTCTGCCTTGTATGCACTCGTAGCATCTTCTTCGGCGTTCTTCTTATCGAGGCCCGAAAGCCTTGCGTCTTTGATCTTCTGCATCGTCCGCTTGTAACGATCCTCGGCGTTGCGCTGCGCGATCTCCTGCGCTTTGCGCACATTGTCCAGGAGGATTTCATCAAGCTCGTCGGCCTGTTTGCCATAAGCGACACTGACGTCGTTGAAGAGCTCCCGTCCCTTGGGCGGCATAGCCAGGTATCGTTTCCGCAGGGCGTCGTAGCCAGGCTTAGCTTTTGTCTCCTCATCGGTCTTGGACGGATCTACACCGGCCAAGGTGGCGTCGTGCATCAGATCCGCAAGCGCCTGCGCCTTTGCCTTGTCCTTACCGGCGAAGCCTAGGCGGGTGTATTTCAGCCAATCCTGCGCAACAGCATCGGCCTCGGCATGCTTGGTGCCCCTGAAAGCGTCCATCAACCGCTTGACGCGCAGATAGTCGCCGACGGCGGTCATGTTGGACCGCGCCAGTTCGCTGAAATAGTTGAGCGGGATGGTTTTGAGGAGAGCGGGCTGGATGTCGGTGAGCTTGCCGCGCAAGTCCTCGACGATGCGATCCTTGGTTACTCGCTTGCCGTTGGAGCTTCGCTTTTCTGCTCCGCGCTCTTTTCCCTGATAATCTGGCGAGCTTGTTTCAGATAGGCCTGTCGTTCCGGATCTCGCGCTGACCACTGGCTGACCGAGGCTTGCCAATCCTTCCACTTCTGCAACGTGTCGAACGTCGCGGGCGGGTCGTCGTGAAACCCTCTGATTGTCGCCTGCTGTGCCATCGCTGATAAGTCCCTTGAGCGCGACCGCCAATTTATCGAGCTTAGCGTCCAAGCCCTCGATGGCGGAAACATCATAGTTTGTATTTGAGGAAATGTCGATAAGTCCTGCCTTCTGGGCAATTATCGACGGTGCATAGAGGTAGGCAGAGTTACCTTCGGCGATGTCCAGCGTGCCGCGTTCGACGAGTGGCCGCAGGAAGGCATCAACGGCTTCGTGTGCATCGGTCATGTCGCGACGCCACTCGGCGACGAGTGCATCAGGGCTGCTCGCTGATGACACAGCCCTCTCGGCGTCGGGAGTGAGCGATCCACGCATTTCCGCTCCGTTGGCCCCAAAAGCCCAGACAGAATGCAGACCAGGCATCGCCAGCATTGCGATGTCTGTGACGCTGAGTGGGCCGTTGCTGGGATGGTTATGGAGTACGACGACGCGGCGATCCGGGTTCATAAATGCCCCGAGCAGCTTGTTATTGATGCCGGTCGCAGCCTTTTTCTTGGCCGTGCCGAACTCAATGACAGAGCCGTCATCATCAACGGCCATCAGGTACTCATGCCCGTTCTTGCCGAAACGCAAGACGGTGTCCTTCGCCCATTTGAATATCGCTTTGCCTGCCGGGGCCTTCGGAATGCCGACGGTTTGAAGATCGTTTGCAGTTCCTACGACGACAGGATCAGGGCGTTTGTTCTCTGTGGGGGCGTCGAACTCGTCGGCGTTGGCGACCGCGGCCACTGGCGTAGCGCTTTTGGGCTTCGGTTTCAGCGAGTCGAGCAAGCGATTGTGACGCGCGGACGTGTCGGCCAGTTCCTGCGCACCGGCCCACTCCCCGATCTGACGTTCCAGCGCCGGGGTTTGGCTTTTGATTTCCGCTGCGCGGCTTTGGTCAAACTCCGGCTGATTGGCAATGCGCTTCACGGTGTTTGCGATGCGTGTAGCCAGACCCGCCGCGTCAACGTCGGACGCATCATCGACAGGAATGGAATATTCCTTCTTGCCCCTAATGGTGACGTGGAACGCTCTGCCGTAGCCCATCGGATCGATACCGATCTTGAAGCCAGCATATTCGCCGAGATCGCGCACCCCTTCCTTGTCGATCAGTTCCTTGCGCATCGCTGCGACAATGGCGGCACCGAACTCTTTGCGCTTGTCGAATGTTTCGCCACCGATGGTACCGGCGAACTCTGCCGGTGCGGCGGCGGCCATAGCGGCATCCGATTGCACCAGAGGAAGTGCCTTTTCGATAGCGGCGGCTTCTTCGGTCAGAGACTTGATTTTGGCCTTGATGCGATGCTGCTCGCGATCATGTTCGACGGACTGACCCTCGAGCTGGCGCAGCTTACGACGAGTGTCCATCTCCTCGAGAATGAGAGGATTGCCAGATGCAGCAGCCTTCATCTCGGCTGCATTTGCCGCCTCGCCTGCGATATCCTCGATCTCGCGGGTTTTCATGTCACCCTTGCGGACCTGCTGAATGAAACGGGCCTTGGCTTCGATGGTCTGCCACTGACGAGCATCCAGCGTGTTTTTCGTGGCGTACCGTAGGATTTCGATCTCAAAGCCGTCTGGATCTTCACCATACAGCTCATTGCCCTGCCTGATGCCGCGCCCGTCGCGCTGCTCGAGGTCAGACGGACGCCATGGGGCGTCGAGGTGATGAAGCGCTACCAGACGATTTTGGACGTTGGTACCGGCGCCCATTTTCGCTGTGGAGCCGAACAGCAAGCGGATGCGGCCGGAACGGACCTTGCCGAACAGTTCTTCCTTTTGCGCCTCGGTATTGGCGTCGTGGATGAACGCGATTTCGCTCTCGGGGATGCCTCGATCAATGAGCTTCTGCTTCAGGTCATCATAGACCGAGAACGTGCTTTCGAGCGCGAGCAGATCGTCGGGGGAAACCTTGTCCAGCGCCTCGATAGCAGCCTCGTCACCATTGTCGGCACGTTCCATCAGATCGCGGAAGCGGGCCGCCTCTGCTGCCTGGGCTTTCTTGGGCGTGGACAGATCGATGAACACGAGCTGGGTGCCGCGCTGGTCAGACCATGCGTCATAGATCCGCTTCATCTCGTTTGCGGCGCGGTGAACCTTAGACTTGCGATAGTCGCCGTAGGAAGGATCGATCAGGCGCATGTCGAGCGCCGCCTTGCGGGCGTCGGACATGACCTTCAGCATGTTGTCCTGACCCTTTTCGGCCTTCTTCGGCAGGTTCTCGGCGCGCCAGACCAGAGATCCGCGTGGAAACTCTAGGTTTCCGTTATCGTCGGACTTGCCCTCGCCGATGAATGAGGCCTGATCGGGGGAGCGCTCGACCACGACGTTTGTCGGCTTGCCACCCTTCACCTTCGGCAGCGGAAATTTCTTACCCTGAGCTGCCAGCTGGGCAATGATGTCATCATTGGTAATGACGTCGGCGAAGCTGCGGTACCGCTGCATCAGTTCAGGGACGTTGACGAACTTGGCGAACCGGCTATTCAGCTTGTACTGGCCCGATGGTGACAGTTCCCAGTCCGTGACGACTTCGCCAAAGACGCGGGCCCACGCGTCGAAGTGAGCGACGCCCATCGCGCGCAGCGCTTTCTCGTCGAGGTAACGCTGGACGGTAAACATTTCGGCCATGGTATTCGACAGAGGCGTACCCGAGAGGAATACCAGGTTGTTGTTGCCCGTCTTTTCCAGGACGAAACGGGACTTCATATAGAGGTCCGCCGCCTTCTGGCTTCCGGCCATATTGCCGAGACCGGCCACCCGCTGCATCGATGTGGAATAAGCGAGGTTCTTGAACTCGTGGGCTTCGTCGACATACAAGGCATCCACGCCCAACTCGTCGAACGTCAGCCCGTCATCTTTCCGCCCGGAATCGAGCAAGCGCTCCATCTTCGTTTTCAGACCATCGCGCCATTTTGTCAGCTGCGCGACGTTGCGGCTCTTCTGGCCTGTCTCACGTCGCACTTCCGCCATAGAGGCTTCCAGATCGTCCATTTGCTGCTGGATGAACTGTGCTTCGTAGTTTGGATCGATACCGATCCTGCCGAACGACGAATGGGCAACGATGACGGCGTCCCAGTCGCCGGTAGCGATGCGAGCGAAAAGACGCTTACGGCGATCCTTCTCGAAATCCTGCTTCGTGGCGGCCAGAACCTTGGCGCCGGGATAGAGACGGACGAAGTCGGCGGCCCACTGGCCCACCAGGTGGTTAGGCACGACGAGCATCGGCTTGCGCGCCTGCCCGGTGCGTCTCTTCTCCATAATGGATGCTATGGCAGCAAATGTCTTACCCGCGCCCACGGTATGGTCCGCGAGGGCGGTACCGCTCTGCAGGGTGCGCCAGATGAAATTCTTCTGGCTTGGCCGCAGGTCGATGATGTCATCACTGACCTTGCCCGGCAGCGTGAGGTGAGACCCGTCAAACTGCTGCATGACATCAGTGTTGAACGTGTCGTTGTAAAGCCGTGACAACTGGTCGCGGCGGGCGTCGTCTTGCCAAAGCCACTTGCGCCATTCGGCCTTGACCCGTTCAGCTTTTTCATTTGCTGCATCGGTGGCGGCCTGATTGACAACAGACTTACCGTCGCTGGTCCGATCATGAATCGTGATGGACTGGCCGTTCATCACGGCACTGAGCACGGTACCGACGGCGGCACGATCAGTTCCCCACTGGGTTTGCGCCGCTGGCGTCACTTGCGGTACCGTCAGATCCCACTTTGCGTTGGCCGCGGAATAGAAGGCTCGCGGGGCGATGGATGCCTGAGTGATATGAGAGACGAAGTCCTCGACGTGTTTTGCAGGCAGCCATGGCGCACCGGGCTTCACATCGATGTCGATCGCTTCAATATCTGCTGGGATGACGTCGCGCAGCGCATTTACGTTACGACGGAACTCCGGATCTTGCGCCGATGCTCGTTCGGCTTCTGCCAGCTTCTGCTTCACATTACCGGAGAGATACTGATCAGCAGTTTCATACGAGCCCGTGGGCGTCCGATAGACCAATGGGCCGAGCTCATCGACAATGGCTTCCGTCGATTTTCCGTAGAGCCGCGACATGGCTTCGAGGTTGATGCGTCCGTAGTCGTTCAGGACGGTTGCAAGAGCGTCTTTCGCCGTCGCAGCACTGGTTGGACGCTGGTATGGCTGCTGGGTGCGACGGGTGAAGATAGCGGCTTTCTCTGCCGTGGCTGGGCGGGCCTTTTCTCCCGTTTTCTTCGCTACAGCGGCGCTCAGGCCCTTGTCGAATTTCTGCTCGAGCGCACTGATCTGGGGCCATGTCGGATCGTCACGAAACAGGCGCTTGTTTGCATCTGAATTGATAGGACCGTGTTTGTTTACAGAGGCATCGTAGAAAGTGTTCAACCGCCTTCGCAGGTTCTCGACTTGCTCAGGCTTGGCCGTATCGCTGATCTGGGCACGTCGCAGGCGCGCAAAGGCATCTCTGACCCGGACCATGCCGGAAACACGTTCTTTCGCAGTGTCGTTGGGGAACGTGACCGCTTTTGAACGCGCCTCTCCGATGTGATCCTGCTCCCTGACATGGATCGTGCCGTCGGGTGCGGCGAACATGGTGCCGACTTGGACATCATTGACCGTTTCAGGGACGGTGACAGTTTCTGTCACCCTCGCAGCGACGGGTTCTCCCATGATGTTCTGCGGCAGCGTCTCGATTGCCTTGGCGAGCTCTGCCGGCGTGTCCTGCCCACCACGGGCCACCAATGCCGGTTCGTCCGGGCCGTACATCGTGCCGTATGCGCCGAAGTCGCCGAGCATCATTTCTGGGTTCTTGGCGAAATAGGCGTTCAGCGGAACAACGTTGCCATCCTTGCCGCGATAATCCTTCACCTCGAGCCATTCGCTCGACTTGGGCGCTTGGCCAGCTTCCCTGCGCTGCAACAGCACGATGTCTGTTGTGACCTCGGTACCGGCGTTCTTGAGGAAGGCGTTGTTCGGAAGTCTGATCGCTCCGATGAAATCAGCCTTGGCGTGAATAAGGTTTCGCGCCGCCGCGGACTGTCCGTCGAGGAATCGGTTTGTAACCACCATTGCCAGCACGCCACCGGGGCGCAGCGTCTCGATGGCCTTGGCGAAGAAGAAGTTATGGATCGACAGCTTGTTGAGGTGGCTGCGCTCCTTATCGTAGAGCCGTTCAGATCCGAAAGGCGGGTTGCCTATCGCCAGATCGAAATAGTCGTTCGGCAGAGACAGCTTCTCGAAGCCCATCGGCGCTTGAATGTTGGCGTTGGGATAGAGGTTCTTGGCAATCAGGCCAGTGATGCGGTCGAGCTCGACACCAGACACCCGCGACGCGCTGCGCAGTTCACCAGGCATCAAGCCAAGGAAGTTGCCCGCACCGACGGACGGCTCGAGGATCTGGCCGCCTTGGAAGCCGAGACGCTGCGCAATGATCCATGCTGCATTGACGATATTGGGCGCGGTATAGTGAGCATTCCGTGTCGAGGATTCGGCGGCGCTGTATTCCTCTTTCGTCAGCAGGTCTTTCAGTTGGTCTGCTTCGCGCTCCCAGCCCTTTGCAACGCTCCCATCTTCACGCGGGAACGCGGTACGGAGGCCGCCCCAGCCCACCCACTTCGCAAGCACGGACTGTTCGTCGCGTGTTGCCGGGCGCCGCTCTTCCTCGAGCTTCTTGACCAGCTCTATCGCGGCAATGTTGCTCTTGAATTTCGCCTTCTGACCGCCTTCGCCGAGTGCGTCCTCATCAGTGATGACGTAATCGGTCTGTCGCTGCTGCGCTGGTGTGGCGGCAGATTGGACATCCTTGAGGGCGGATGCTATATTCTCCACACGCGGCGAGGATGGCGCAGTTTCCCGGCCTCCCCACAAGTCACTGAGACGGCGTGAACTTTTCTCAGTGCGCCGCTTTCCCGTCTCATATGCCGTCAACAACCAAGTTTTTGCTGCACCATCGAAATCAAGCCTGACACCAGCGTTTCCGCTCTCGTCCGCGAGCTGAATTCGGCGTGAAGTCGAGCGGCTTTCAACGACCTTGAGACGGTCGAGAAAACCTTGCAGATCACTCAAAACTTCTGGATGCCACGCGATGAGCTTCGCAAGACCCGAGCCATTGTTCTGGTCAGTGCCCTCGGTGCCCCACACGAGATCAATAGGGCCAACATCCGGGTGCGACAGAGCGCCTATGGCGTCTCCGGTCTGGCGGCGTTCAAGCTCAAGCGCAGCCTCGCGCCACTTTCCTTCGTAACCGCGTAGAATGGGGCCGAACGAACCCTCTTCTACTCGATCTCGACTGTTCTCTGTCCGGCTCGAGCGGCCTTCATCAGATCTTGCGACGTCTGGTCGCTCTGAGGCTGCTCGGTTCCCTCTGGCGGGAGCAACAGATAGTTCTCCCTGACCATCTGCCACGCTTCGTCCGGCTTGTACCCGCCCTCCTCGAGCTGGTTCGCTTCCAGATATGTCTGCTCCGCCGCGCTCTTCAGCGCCTCGTCCAGCGTCCCGTCGGCTTTCAGTTCCTTGTACCGGTTCGGCAGGAACTCTTTCCAGTGCTGACGCCCCAGCTCGATCCAGTTGTTCAGGTTCATTCGGGGCTCCGTTGAGCGCGTTGACGTCTGTGGCTTCCACATCAGCCGCGCTCGACATGCCGTCGAACGCCGATGCGCGAGGGTCGTATTTGACCCCCATATACCATGACTTGAGGTAAGGGCGCGAACCTTCGCCAAGGTCCGCCAGCATAGCCGAAGCATATGCGGCAAAGGTTCGCGCTCCCTTTTCAATGTGATAGCCTGCAAGTGTGAGCCCGGCCTGTAGCAGCTCCGGGTCTATGCCGCTATTGAGCGTATTGCCCGAGAATTTCTTACGAAGCAACTCGCGGGCTTTCGCCGCGGCGTCCTCGGTGAAGATCTTGTTCTGTGAAACCTTGGGTGTCGGCTTAGGTGCCGTTGCGGCCTTTGGTTCTTGTGAGACGTCAATAATCGACGGATCGAGCACTTCCACGACGTCATATTCGCCGTTTCCGCTCTTGTACATTACGATCTCATAGCCTTGGCGGAGCGCTTCGTTTCTGATCGCACCTTCGGCATCGGCGCCGGGCTCCAAATCCTTGAACGCCTCGTCTCTGAGGGCGTACCATTCTGGGGTGCTTTCGCGGATCTGGCCGCGGTTGATGGCTTTTGCGTCTGCCGGTATGGTGACGGCTACAGCCTCCCCCTTATTGGCATTTCCAAAGTAAGATGCGGTTTCACGATCACTCGTGAACATGATGCCCGTCTGGCCGGGTCTGAAAGCGAAACTGCCATTGCGAAGCGCGTCGATTTCTTCCTTGCTCGCTCCTCGATACAGTTTGCGACGTTGGCCGCTGCGCGCTGGCTTCGCCTTGGCAGGCCGTTCTATATCGGCAGAACGTCCCTTTTCGCGCGCCTCGTGTTCTCGCTTCATATCCTCGAGCGAAACCACGAACTCGCTACGGATGGCGTCGGCCAGTTCCTTGCCCTTCAGGACAACGCGCTCGTTTCCGTTATCCTTCTCGAGCGTGATCGCAACTGTCGGGCCTTTGCGGGTTTCGATCATGTAACGGCGACCGCCTGCACCGCCCTCGCCCCATCGTGCCTCGATGAGCTCAAGCAGTTCCTTGTTGGTCGCGCCCGCCTTGACTGCATCCGATATCGGCGTGTCACCGCCGTTGGTGCTGGCAATGCGGCTCAGAGCGTCTGAGATGACCTCTGCATCACTGCCCCAAATTTCATCCCAAGGGTGTTTACCCCAATCAGGCGTGTTCGGGTTGGTTCGCTCTTTCGCCGCCTGGGCCTTTGTCCGTTCCTGCACCTCAAACCGCTTGCCGCGCTGAACAACATCGTGGGTCTGCCCCATCTTGTTGCGAACAACGTAAGCGTCTGCCTTTTCCTGCGACGAGAACCATTTCGGCGCGAATGGCTCGGAGGTCTTGCCGGATTTGAGCCAGTTCTTGAACTCGCCCATCGTCGTCTGGCTGATATCGCCGAGGCCTTTCCAGCCTGCGGTATAATTTTCCAGATAGGCTGCCTTGGCCTCTGCTTCGTTGTCGAAGCCAGCCATGACTTTGTGCTCATCGAATCGCCCGCGGGCGGGGTCGCGCTGGTCCACCACAAACACCGGTGCCGCGTCGTCGAGCGTTTCGGTACCGGGGCGCACGAAAATATCGATGTGGTCTTTGTCTTTGCCGACGGTGCCGAGGATATAGCCGTAATGGCTCTTCATCTTGACGGACCATTCCTTACCCGACTGAGACTTTCCCTTGCGCTCTGACCCCGCGGGGTTCTCGACCGAGATATCCAAGCCGCCCAGCTTCAACCGGCCAACCTTATAGTTTCCCGCTTCCTTCTGTGCCTGTGACGGTTCTGGCAAATCGTTCGTAGGTGACGTTGCAGCCTCATTGGCCGCGCGATCGCTGTTCCCGTCATATTCGACTATCGCATTACCAGCATGCATCCTGCTGTACGCCGTATAGCCAGGCACGTCTTCTACCTGGTCCCATAGTTCGAGCGGGTAGCGGCCCACTGCTGGGGTGTCGTGTATCGTGATGCCGCGGCTCTCTGGCGATGCGCCCCAACCGTTCTCTTTGCCGTTCCACGTTACGAGGGTCGCTTTCCCATCACGAATAGCGACGCGTGCGCCTTTCTTCGGATCGGTGAGAGTTAGGCCCGCTGCGCTCAAAGCCCCAGCGTTGGTGTCAACATAAACAGTGCGCGCTGTGCGAGCCTTTTTGCCGCTATCACCTTCATGCCCCGGCTGGTCTCGTAGTGCCTTTGTACGTGTCGTCGTTCCGTCGGGATGGATATCGTATGAACTGCCTTTGGCTGTCTTGAACCGGCCCGCTAGCGTCTCGACGGTCTCATTCGCAGCACTTTGCGCGTCACGGACGTCGACGAGCTTCTTTTTCAGCGCGGGCGTGAGCACCTTCCACATGGACTTCTCGGAGCGCTGAATGCCTGCCTGCTGCAAGATGCCCTTTCGGGCCTGATCCGTTAGATCCACATCCCACCAGGTGGCATCGGCATCAGAGGACTGGATGGGCAACTCGGCAGCATCTTTCGCTTTCGCGGACTGCCGCTGCTTCAAGATCCGTTCGTTGACCGAATGCAGCTTCACTGGCAGCGTGGATTTGCTTTCACGCGCTGCGCGCTCTGCGCGGTACCGGTAATCGTCAGCCATTGAGGCGAGATCTTCGACCTTGATGCGGAAAGCATCGGCCAAACGTTTGCGCTCGGTCGGGAGCACGCTGCCCATATCAACCTGAGACGTGCCACCAAGCCGTTTGGCGATGGCCTGTTCTCGCGCTAGGTCATACAGGGCCGCATGGTTCTCGTCGGGCAACAGCACCGTGCTCTTGCCGATCTTACGGCTATTCGGACCGGCGTCGCCGATCTCTCGCTCTATGGGCGGATTGCGCTCGAGCTCCTGCGCCTCGATTTGAGCTGGCGTAAGGCTGCTGACGTTCATTGCCGTGGTGGGCACTTGGAACGGCTTGCCGGAATCGTCGATCACAATGGCTTCGTCGCCGTCGTTCTCATAACGCTCGATGCGGGCTGCGAACCTGCCAGCTTCCGGCGTATCTACAATGACGCGCTGGCCCGGCTGTGGCCTGATCGGGCGCAGTTCTGTCGCTGGCTTGTCTTCAGAGCGTGGCGGGACTTCCGATTTCACCTGAGCAGACATCGGCGCCAGCGGTTCCATGGCAGGATCGCCGGAAAGCTCCGGCATGGCGTCGATGGATTTCTCGGGGTAGCGATAGTCACCGATAGGCGGAGCGATCTCAGTGATGTTGGCAAGCGGCACCTGGTACACTTCGCCGCTGCCGCTATCGACGACAACAGCCTCGTCGCCCTCGTAGCTCTCCACGGTGCCCATGAACGGCTCAACACCTTCAGCATCGACGCGAACGGTGGCCGTGGGCCGTGGGCGGCCATCCTGCGGTACCTGCGCTGGCTGTGCTGCGGCTCTCGCGGCGTTACGTTGCTCTGCATGATCAGCTGCGCGACGAAGCGGGCCGCGATTGTCTGGTTCAGGGGCAACAGGTGTTGCTGTACCGGCAGAGTGGCTAGGTCTGGCCGCGCCGCCTGCAGCACCCATGCCGCCGCCCATCGCGCCACCAGTTGCCACGCCAGACGCAACAGCTTCGCCAAGGCCTTCTGTAATCTCCTGATCTGGATTGACGCGCTGAATGGCCGCGTTCTCGGCTATCGTCTGACCGGCGCTTTGCGGCGCTTCCTCGAAGATACCTTCGCCGACCATGCCTTTGGCAGCGCCAACGCCGATACGACGGGCAATGCCGCCCTCGACGCCTTCAGCGATGATCTTCGCAAGAGCACGGTCACCCATGCCGCCGAATGAACCGGTGACGACGCCAGCGGTGAGAAGTGCCTGTGTCTGGGCGTCTTCGCTGATCGAATCGATGGCTTGCTGTTCAGACATGCCTGTGTCGATGAGCTGCTTCACCGCGTCGGATGCAAGAAGCTGCTCGCGTGGCAACTCGCTGATCCGCTGCTTGACGGACTGAGCCGCGTCAGCACCCCCGAGTAGACCCTCGGTAATGCCGCCTGCAATCGTGGCTGTTCGTGCAGCGGTCGCTGCTGCTGCCTGTGTGGTTGCGCCAGAGGCGACGGATGAAAGAAATGCGCCCCGCGCCAGAATGCCGGAGGGCAGCATGCTTGCTACGGTCGCGGGACCACTTTCAGCAATGGCACCGAGATAACTGCGCGGATCTGTCCAGGCTGGGCCCAGCGTTTTGTTTTCATCGTCCCACCACTTCTTATCGCGGGCCGCCTCGCCTTCAGGCGTAAGCGTCGCCGATTGCTTCTCGATGCCCTCGGCGCGCTTTTCTGCGATCGTCTTTCCGCCACCCAACCAGCGATCAATGCTGTCGAGGGTAGAATTGATCGTTTCTCCACCGGGGAGCTTGTTGATCAGGAGCGTGTTGAGGTTCGTCATGGACTGGCTTGTGTTGGCCGCGCCAGTTCCCCAGCGACGCATCAAGTCACCGAACGTGCTTCCAGAGCGGTTTTCTTCGTCCCACTTCTTCTGCCAGTCCGCCGCCTCTGTTTCACTGACAGCGGCTAGGCGACCGTTGCTCTTGGCGAGGGCCTGATCAACGGTGGCATTGTTCGCGTTGACGTCAGCCGTCAGCCGTTCATTTTCGAGACGCTTGGCTTCCTCGGCATCAGACGCGGCCTTCGCCTGCGCCAAAGCCTTCGCCTCGGCTTCCATCGGGTTTACTGAACCAGCGTAGAGCCCCAAGCCATCGCTAGGCGCGTAATTCTCATCAACGACAATGCCTTTGCCCGCAGCCACGGTGGGCGCGACGGAGTTCTCGCCGGGATTGGCGGCGACGTCCTGAAACCATGCCGGTGCGTTTGGCAGATTGCGGTTCGATTTGTCGAACATGAACCAAGGCGTACCCTTGCCAGTCTGGTCTTTCAGATCGACGTGGAGCATGTCGGGGCTGTTTTTATACGTGATGAAGCGGCGCGCGCCACGGGAATACAGTTCCCGAACCAGTTGCGCCCGCTCTGGCTCGCTCATGCCCTTCATCGAGATATCGGATGCGGTGCCGTCAGCGTGCTCGCCCGGTCCACCGGGCTTCGCTGCTTCCACTTTGTGCGTCGGAGCGCGGTAGCCGGAGTTGATGGTGAAATCTTTGCCCATCGCCTTAGAGGTGTCGGTAAGGATTGCCTCAAACTGCGGCGCGATCTTCTCTTGGCCTGCATGCACGAAGTTGAGCTTGCCGCCGCCGCTGTTATGTTTTTCCTCGGGCTCGCGAACAAGTCTTGCCAGCCCCTTCGCCTCAGGGTTCGGCGCGCTGGACTTCTCTTCACCCTTCAGCAGGTCGCGGAACTGCCCCTTGGGACCATATAGGCCGAGCGGGTCTTGCTCCGGCACGAAGGCCGATGCCTGTACCTGTACCTGCGCCTGCGGCTCGCCCTTTGAATTGTAATACTGGTGGCGTCCGATCTTGGCCGTAGCTGGCATTTTGCCCGCCCAGTCCGGATTGACGCTGTCGGCGTGGTAGTGATCCGCACCCTTGCCGTCTGGTCCAACCGTCGGGTCTGGGATCTCGCCATTAAACACGCCGTCGATGATCCGCTCGGCATTGGCGCGCGCATTTGGATCGTTGAAGGACTTTGCAACTTCGGCACCTGGTGCTTCGTAGCCAGTGAATTGCTTGGGCTGGCGAACGACCTCGGCGGGGGAAAGACCGCGAATGCCCGAGCGGTTCTTGATGACAGCGGCGACACCGGCCATGCCTTCATCACCCTCGCCTGCAGCTTCCGCCAGAACGGTGTTCACGAGGTCGGTTCTGTCCCGCTCGTCCATGTTGGCGAGGAACGATGGCTTGGTTTCGACGGGCTTTGGAGCGTTGAGACTCTCGTTTGTCGGGGAAAGACCGGGGGCGTTGCCGCCGTACAGGTTGAGTGGGTCGTTCCACTCGGCATCTGTGCCGAGTCCGATCACGATTGGCATGCGTGGGCTCCTATCAAATGGAACCTGCACTCATGCGCGGGCGAGACATTTCGGTTATAGTTTGCGGCAGCAGGAATTGGAAGCTGTCGGAGAGCTACGATGTTCGAAATCGACTGGAAGAAGGCACCCAAGAATGCCCGCTGGTGGGCAGTGGATCAAAACGGCCAAGCACACTGGTTTTGTGCGCCTGACGTGAAAGCGTTTACTACCTTTTGGTTCAGTGAGCCTATCCCAGCACCCGCTTTTGGGTATACTGATGACTGGCGAAACAGTTTGAGAGAGAAACCGATAGATGAAGCAAAGAACATTATTTGAATTACGCCCGCTCGACAAAATGCAACGTGCTATTCAGTTGGCGGCGTTTCACTACATCGCGTGCTTGAAGGCGACCCCTAGCAACGCAGACCATCAAGTTACTATCAGGGGGCTGAATTTCAATTTCGAAAACATCAGAACTGCCGACTCAAACGAACTGCATGGTGAGTTTCAGAGTTGGGCGGCCTCGACTGTGTTGAGAGATGTGATCGAGAACTTTTCAGTGTTCCTAATGGGCGTTTACCGAGATGCGATAGCGAACGCCCCCGAACGTTCATTTTCTGTGACGCAAAGCCAGTTCGAAAGAAAGGGTATCGAGGATCAATTAGCCATCCTCGATGACGAGTTTTCGGTTGCTCCCGAATGGAAGGTTAGACTGGTTGGGTACAACCGCGCGCGAAACTGCATGGCGCATAGATTAGGAGTGGTGGATCCAAGGGATGCTACGGATGGATCAGAGCTTGTTATACGATGGTTGGTCGTAAACGCGTCGTTGGCGGAAACTGTGGAGAGTGACGTCCTCGATATCGAGGGGCCCATGGGAGGTCTTATTCGTGCGCAGCGCATTCATGGTGCCGGATCCGCAGCTATTGCTTTTGAAGATCGGGAAAAACGAGTTGCGGTCGGAAAGATGCTGCAGTTTTTCCCTGACGAAGTCTTAGAGATATGCCAAGTTTTTCAACTTGCCGCTGCTGCTTTCAGCGGTATTGGACGGCGCGAGAGCTAATCATCATAGCGACAACACCCTACCAGCCCAAATACCGTTGGCAAAGAACACAGATCGACGCGAACGATCCGCCGACAGACTTCGATTGGAGCGGGTATGATGGCAATGAATGCGTAGGCAGGATCAGGAAAGAGATGCACGGCCCGACGAAGGGCAATTGGCAATGGGCTGGGAGATATTCGAGCCTCTACAAAGGCAGCCCGCCGACCCCGAACACGGGTTGGGTCGCAAACGCCCGGATCGCAACACAGATGTGCGAGGAATACTGGGAGCATGCCAGACTCGTCATGAACCGCAGGAGGTGATAGCCACTTTACTCCTGAAATTGGAGTGATTGAATGAGCCCAAGTGACCTACCACCCGACTATCTGAGCCATTATACAAAGCTTGATGTCTTAGAGAGTATCCTTGACAATGGTCTCCGCGCCTCGAACGTACTGTATCTCAACGATGGGTCAGAATTAAAATTCGCGATCGATATAGCGAGAAGCGTTTTAAGAGACTTAGTGCAAAATCGCCCATCCTCTCACTACATTTATGACAGCGACATTGAGGACGGTCTAGCAGACGACCGATTGCCTTCTATCTTCGCGACCTCGTTTTGCACAGACGATGATTTACTGAGCCAATGGCGGGCATACGGTGGCATTAGTCAAGGCATAAGCATTAGTCTTCATAGCCAGCCACTAGCAGATATCTTTAAGAAACTGTACGGTTCCCCAACGAGAATCTCATACAAGGAAAACGAAGCGAGAGCGAAACTTTACGGTCTCCTGAGCCTTTCTCTTATAGACTGGGACGAGGTTCTAGGAAGCCCAGGTTTGACGCCAGCCGAAATTGCCGCCGGGGTCATCTTAGAACAGGCCCCTCGATACAAACATCCCGGTTTTGCAGAAGAGAACGAATGGCGATTTTTTATCACTCGCCCATCTCAACAGATGAACGACGTGGAATTCTTCACCCGTGGCGGCTTGCTTGTCCCGTTCCTTCCCGTATGTGCAGACAAACTACCAATATCGCATATAACTATTGGACCTGGTCCGCAGCAGCGTTTGAATAAGCAAAGTGTCGAAAACTTACTTAGACGAAAAAACTATCTGAATGTCGAGGTTCGTGTATCGGAGGTGCCGTATCGGACTTGACGCCTCAACGATTTCATATTTATCGCGCGATTTAACTCAGATCATCTGCTGCTGACGCCGTGTAAGCCCGGTCTCATCGCGTTTGATGATCGTGATCGGGCCCATTTCAGTTTCGAAACCGAGGCGCACGCTGCGCCCCGATTTTTCTTCGATGTGGATCGTGCCCACACCCTCAATGTACACCGCATCCCCCAGCTTAACGGCAAGTCGCAACATCAAGGCTCCTATTCAGCCATATATCGTTCGCGCTTCTCGTCTGAGAGCTTCGCGAGTTCGGTTTCAAATTTCTCGGTATCTACGGAGGCCAGACGGTCCAACCACGCGAACTCGCCGCCGTCGTCGGCGTCACTCACATCAGCAGCGGGTACGCCACCGAGCGTTGGCGGAACCTGTCGTGAGCCTGCGGCCGCTGCCGGCGTCTTTGCTTCAGCCTTCGGTGCGGCTTTCTTCACGCCGTAGGCCTTCTCGACCTGTGACGTGATGTTCTCATGGGCCTTTTCGAGGATCGCTGGGTTCAGCGGGTTGGCCGACGCCTGCTGAAGTCTGCGCACCTCGGCATCCAGCATCGTGTGCAGGATTGTGCCTGGCTGATATTCGACATGCTTCTCGAAGAAAGCAGGGACGGTGACGTCCTTGTAGTGCTCGATGGCATTCGTCTTGCCGACATTGGCAGAAATGATCGTCGTTCTGATCTCGTCGATCTGGCTCTCGAGCGGCTTCAGCTTGGCGCGCATCTCGGCGCCGGTCATTTCACCGTCATCGAACTGGGCAGTGATCCGGTCGCGTTCCTCGTCGAGGGACTTCAGCTTCTCCGGTATCGATGGATCAAGCACCCACGAAGGGCGGCGCTCTTCCACCACGGCTGGCGGCGTTGCAGCCTGCCCACCTTTTGCATCGCCCTCGGCAGCCGCGGCTGCTGCCGCTGCCGCTGCGGCGGCGTCGTCTGGCTTTGCTACTTGGCGCTGGGTGCCATCGCCGTTGGCAAGCTCCAGATCCTCGTCAATGACGGCGTCCGGCTTTTTGTCCGCCTCGGATGCGGCAAGAGCAGCAGCGACCGCTTCAGCGGCATGGCCGTCTAGGCCTTCCTCGCCGCCCTCAGCCCCGTCTTCGAGGCCTTCATCCACCATATCTTCGTCTTCGAGGCCTGCGCGCTCTTCCTCGGTCAGCATGTCCAGTTCTGCTTCGGTGGGCTTTAAAGCCATAGTCGTCTCCTTATGCGCCCAGGCCGATAGCCATAGGGTCCTGCGGTTGCTGTTGGGGTTGCTGTGCCGCCTGCTGCTGCGCGGCTTGTGCCTGCTGCTGCTGGGCTTCCATCGCGGCGGCCTGCATGGTCTGCTCGCCTTCGGAGCGCGACACGAAACCGGATTCGTGCAGGATCGCGTCGCCGATGTCAGCGATGCCCGGAGCCATGATCACGGCACCAGCTGCTTCGAGTGCTGATTTCTGGCTGCCGACATTGGCGGCGACGGTCTTGGCCTTGATGTCAGCGGCGTGGGCCTCGTTCTTTGCAGCCTCAGAGATTGTCTTGCGGAGCTGTGCCATGGCCGCTTCTTGCTGGAACTTTTGCTGCTGGGCCGCTGCCTGCTCTTTCTGCTGCTCTTCCGGCGACGGTGCCTGATCGTCCGCATCAGGATCTTTCATGCCGGTGACCTGACGGATGCGCTTCACGATCTCTTCGCGTTGCGGGATATCCATGCTCTCGACCACGAGATCGAGCATGACGATCGCTATCTGCGGGTTCACTGGGGCGAGCTTGCCGAGCAGCTCCATCAACGATTCGACCTGCGCCTGTCTGACGGTGGCGCGGTAGTCTTGCTCGTCGATGATGAAATCCGCCTTGGTGCGGACGATATCGTTTTCCGGCAGACCGTCGTTGACCGTCACATACTCCGGATTGCCGCGCATGTTCGTGATGCGGAATTGCTTTTCGTCCGACATGAACTGCTCGATGTTGGCGAGCAGCTTTTCGCCACGAACCTGCTGGGCAAATCGGTGACTGTCGAAGAGCTTGGCTGTGGCAAGTGCACCCTGTTCCTGCCGGGCCTGAATGGCGATGCCTGACACGGCATTGGTGCTGCGCCCAAGGTTCTCGTCAGTGACACCGCCTACCTGCTGCACCATCTGGATGTTGCGCGACATTAGCTCGAGGTGCCACTGGCTCAACTCTCTGTCGACGTCGAAAGCGAACTTCTTGCCGGTATTCACCTCGATGATGGCGTCCGGCTGGGCTATTTCCTCGCGCAGCTCGTCGATGTCATCTACCGCGCCCTTGTCCATGACCACTTTGTTGGTCGAAAGGATGTGCAGCGCCTTGCTTGCGCGCTTGTTGATATCGACCTGAATGTCTCTGATGTTGCGCACCAGTCCGTACGGCATGCCGTCGCGGTCGCGGCGCTTGTTCCAGATCGGTGTGAATGGGTATTTGTTGTGACGGTAAAGCGATGGCGAAAGCCACAGCATCCCAGCCGACGTGAAGAGGGCGACATACATGCGCATCGTCGGCTTCTTCACTACTTCGCCGTCGCCTTCTTCTACAGCGGCTTTATGACCAGGCGAATATTCATCGTAGATTTCGCCAGCGAAGGTGCCGCCTGAAATCTTGGGTGTCTGGACGGGCATCTTGAACCAGCATTCGAATATCCTGACGCGGCGTCGCTGGTATCCTGTGACGCGGTCGGAAACATAGGTGCCGTCGCCCCTGCCCTGATTTTCCATCTCGGGGCCGTCCATGGCTTCATCGCCATAGGCATCCATCATGGCAAAGCTGTCTGCATCGTCGATGCTGCGCTCGAGTAGTGCCTTGCGCTTCGGGAACATGGCCTGAGCTACATCGAGGTCGAGCCACTTGGTGCGGATCACATACCGGGCGTCGTTCAGATCGTATTCGGAGGCCGCGCTGTCCCACAGCATGTTGCGCCACGATTCGTAGCGGGAGAACAGCGGCTCGCCCTCGTCGTCACCCTGGTAGCCGTCCTCCATCCAACCAACGCCAATCTTCGCCGCATCTTCGAAAGAGCGGCTTACATGAAAGCCTGTGCGGTTGACGTCTGAGAGGTACTTGAGCAGCTCGGACTTGCGCTGCGCCGGCTTTCCCTCTTCCTTGCGGCGCGGCAGCACCTTGAAATCGGTACGCGCGCGCTTCTCGGTACCAATGACCCAATCGACCGTGACAGCAGTGACGTTGAAGACGAGGGCCGATTGCCCGCGGTCGTTCAGCACCTTTGTCTGCTCTTCGGTCCACTGGATATTGTCGTACATATCCGCGTCGACGGCCATATCGTGGCGGTTCTCGGACTGACGATCTAGCTCGCGGGTGTAGAAACCCAGAAGCCGCTTGTGGAGCTGGGTGTTACGGCTGTTATCCAGCGCGTTTCCAGCTTGTGGGCGGGTCGACGCCGGCGTGTCTGTCGGAATGGGCGATTCGTATCGCTTCTTCCTCACTGAACCGTCGTCAGCGTCGAGTGAAAACATTCTATTCCCTTATTTCAGCTTCGATGGTTCGCCCGGTGTTGGGGTCACGCATGGTGACTTCGGCCACGGTCTGCTGATCGTCAGTCGGGTATGGGGGAATAGACAGGAGGTCGCCCAGGTGGTCAGCGATAAACATCGCTATCCGGATCACGGTGCGACGGTCATGAGCGTTAAGGCCGAGGGTACTTGCGAACTGGTGTGCCGTGTGAGCGGCTTGGGCAGGGTCGCCGACTTCCTCTGACCATATCCATGCGCGGTCCATAGTGACCACGCAAGGCGTCAGCCTGTCGTCATATTCCCTGTCCGCTGGAATAAGAACCATACACGGACGGAATCGATCTTCCAGCCGTATCCAAGTGCCGATAGCCATAATGCCGTCTTTGCGGAAAGTCCATACGCGCTTATTTAGATCCAGATCTGGTCCCATTTTGGTGCCTTTCACAGCGTCATTGGGTCACGCGCTCTTCGGCGTGATCCGTTGTTGGATGATGTTGGACGGATGGTTCCGCACAGGCGGCGGACTTCGTCGCGATACTGAGCCTTTTGGCGGATCGCGTCGGGTGCGTGCTGGTGGCCGTTCTTCTTCGGCGTGTCGGACCAGACGCCCATATTCTTGTTCCAAGACTTCCGATAATTGTCGATATGCAGGATGCCTTGCTTGCACTTCTCCTCGTCGATCACGTAATTGACGAAGTCATCCTTCAGCGCCGGAAGCCCGATAGCCATCAGGTCGGGCGTTCTCGGTACGATGTGGATGTTCTGGAGCCTGAGGCCTTCCAACATTTCCTGTGGCGTCTCGATGACGAGCGCACCTGGTCGGCGCTGGTTGCCATCGTGCGGCAGGAAGTGGTGGCCCCAGACGAAACCACGCTTCTGCATTTCGGCGATGACGTAGCTGTACGGCTCGCCGCTGCACTCGAGGTAATCGATGAAGTGGTCCATCATGCCGACGGACTGGTGGAACCAGATGGCGATATCGTCATCTACGCCCAAGTCCCAGAACGTGTTGACCGGCAGCTCTGGCCTCCATGGCACGCGGGTAATGCGGCCCTCTGCGCGCGCCCGTGTCATTTGCTTGGCGAGAATGACGCCCTCGGTGGAAACCTTGAAAGCTTCCTCGACGGTCGATGGGTATTCCTGCCACATCATCTCGTCGTCGTCGGAATAATCGTTCAGCCTGGTGGCGACGTACCAAGCGCGTTTGCCCAACGATATCTCACGGCCAATCTCGCGCTCGAGCTCGTCGAAATACTTATCGTCCTTCGGCGTGATGATGATGCCTTCGGGGTCGATCTCGTATTCGTCTGCATCCCACCACGATGCGAAGTGCATGCGGTACTGCAGGCGTGACAGTCGCTTGCCAGCATCCGCGTTCGCCTTGGCCTCCATGACCATCTTGTAGTAGGCGCCATCGCGGCCCTTGGCCGTGCTTTCAATGAAGGTGATGCCCTGCCCCGCGGCGGCCAACGCGCCGGTGACGATCTTCTCCGCCTTCAACGGCGATTCGAAACAGATGATGCCGAACTCGGAAACGTGCAGCCAGTTGAGCGTGTCACCGCGGGCCGAGGTGGAAACCTGTATCGAAGATCCGTTGCTGAAGATCTTCTCTTCGGTGTTGTCCACCTTGATCCGTCGCTCGGACTTGATGAAGTCCGGCAACCGCGCATACGCAAACTCGATCTTGTTGCGCATGATCTTGCTGGCGGTGAACTGGTCCTGCGCAATGATCGCTGCCCGCTGGTTCTCATTGAACAGGCAGGCATCCAAGAGCAGCAGCTGTATGACCGTAGAGAAACCGCGCTGGCGAGCTTTCGGCACGATGTTCCGGTGCCAGATGCGTTTTAGAAACGTCTCCTGCGCCTCGTTCGGCTTGAAGAGAACCGTCTGCCCGTCTTTATCGAGGATGTAGTAGAGGTTGCGGATGCGCCAATTCGGATCTTTGAGGTTCTCGAGGAACTGCTCTTCCGTCATGCCGGCGAGGTGCTCATACATTATCGATCGTCACCCTCAGGTTCTTCGACAGGCACGAAAGTGTTGGCGGCTTTGTCATCCTCGACCGGGACGAACGTGCTGTTGCCCAGCTTCGATAGGAAGGAACCGAGCGGGCTGCCCTTCTCGACGTCGTGATTGATATGCTGGACGGCGCGCCATGCGTCTTTCCTGCGGTTTTGCAGCCAGAACATCGCGGCCTTGGTGTCAGGCGGCACATGCTCGATGATCTCGACGCGCTGCGGCTCGCCTTCGACGACAACGATCTTCTCGCTATCGAAGCTGTAGCCTGTGGCGCGCTGGTACAGGCTGTGCTCGACGCGGTTGTCGGCCACGTCCTTGCCCATCTCGAGCGCTTCACGGAACTCTGGGTATTCCAGCTTCCAGCGATGGATGGTGCGGATGCTCACCTCGAATGCCTGGGCTATCTCGAGATCCGTAGCGCCGAGTCCTGCGAGCTGCTTTGCGATGGCGATGTTGCGTTCATCCCAAGACGTTGGACGCCCGCCGTAATTGCGCGGATCTGGGCGGAACGCTGCGCCGAACTCTGGGTGCTCTTCCTTCCACCACTCCATCGTCTCGCGCTCGATGCCGATGACGTGAGCGATCTCGTCTTCCGACACCTTGGCGAGGAACATCGTGCGGGCCAGACCTATGAAATGTTTCTGGTACCGGACGTCCTTCGGCTCAGGCGGTGCCTCGAACTTCGAGCGCACATCGGCCTTGGTCTTGCGGGGCTTAGGCTTGGCCTTCGGCTTCGTCACCTTGCCGGTCTGAGCCTTGCCTGTGGCCTTGCTGGTGGTTGGTTTCTTGATTGCCATCAGCCTGTCACCTCAAGGCGACGTGGGGTATTCTCACCCAGGCACCAGCATGTGCGCTTCATGACCACGCCGTGGCCGAGATAGAGTTTGAACACGCCTGTGCCACGGCACGAAGCGCAGTCGCTCACAGGCTCAGATTTCGGCTTTAGGAGTGACAAAACTCTGCCGAAAATCGTTGGCTTCTTCACCATTGGCGACCTCCGCGTCTCGCTCGTCCAGCGGCAAGCGCAGCAGCAGCACCAGATCCCGTTCTGCGATCCAGACTTTCAATCAGCCGATGGTTTCTAAGCGGGTGTGGTTCGACCACAGGCGGATGGTCCAAGACTTCTCTCGGCCAATGCGTATCCTCATCTACTGTCGGAGGGATATTTGTTATATATGGTACTGGCTCTGGTATTACAGCGCAATTGTCGAGCAATTGCTTGACCGCCCTGCTGTTTTTGTTGGGCTTTTCCCGTTCCACAGGCTGATTATCTTTGCGTTTCGATCCGTTTTCAGCTCGTTTTCGCGAGATATTCAGCGAGTTTTGTATTTCTGTTTCGGCGCGATGATTACTCAGTTTGCCGCCTGCGGTGATGAAGATTTTGCGCAGCGCAATGAGCTCGTCGAGGAGAGCTTTGGCCTTCCGAAGCGAGCAGTTCAGCTCACCAGCAAGCCAGCGTTCATTCCGCTCGATAGGGCCGGCCTCGTCGTAGATCAGGTCAAGGATCGTCGTGTAGGCACCACGCTGTTCGAGCGTAAGCTTACGGTACCCTTGAAGCGCGTCGCCGTGGTACCGACGATGATAAGGCATGGTACGACGGCTCATGCTGGCGTCCCTTCTGAGTGCAGTGCGAGTTGAAAGGGTGTGAGGGCGAGCGATCGCGTCATGACCTGCTCTCCAAATACTGCTCGAGAGCAATCGGAAGGCCTTCGAGAGCAGCATTGTAGCCCTCGCGGTACCCTTCCGGTTTAGTGTCGAACACATTGTCGGATTTGAACACCTCCGGCGTGATGGTCCATTGCTTGGAGCACCACTCGGCAAACTGTTCCATTTCGTGCTGCATGAGATCCGTGACAGCCCGCTCAAGCCTACTGGTCATGGCTGCCCCCTGCTCGTCTGCTGGGCCCACGCAATGGCCTCGTCGCGGCTGTGCAGCGTGACGACGGCTGAGCCGCGCCATTCGTTGGCGAATGCCTGCTGGTTGTCGTTGAGAGCCTTGGCGTAACCTTTGTGCCCCGTCTTAACCTCGACGAGATGCGTCTTGCCGCGAAAGCCGACGAGGAGATCAATGGGTTCGTTGAGCGAGAACACGGACATGCCGAACGCCTCGAGCGCTGCACGGATCTCTGGCTCTGCGATGTCGCGCTTTGCCGCTCGGCGGGCTATAGAGGTACCCGTCTTGGCCTTGCGTTGTTTCCTGAACTGGGCGGATGTGACGGGCTTCATGCTGGCACCGCCTCGCTGTAGCGTCCGGTGCGGTTCCGATAATCGTGCACATGGTTCGCCAACGTCTGATAGGTGGCTTCGAAGTCTTGCGAGTGCAGCAGGCCAACCCCGCCCTCGTGCTCCCAAGCGGCGATGTTGCGCTTGTAGTCGTCGATGAGGATGTCGCCCGGCGAATGCATGAACAGCGGCTTATTCAGACCGTCGATGACAGGCAGGATGTGGCACGCTGTTGATAGATGCTCTCTGACCCATCCACGCTTCTGCCGGGCCACATCCTGATAGCTGGACGATGGGCAGGCAGTGAGAATGATGGGGTTCATCCACGAGATGCTGTCGTAGAAGGCCTTCGCCCCCTCAAAGCTCGGCATATCCCTGAAAAAGCCGGAACGTGCGTTGATGAGTTGCCACATCGCGGCGGGTGACATCGCACGTTGATCTACACCGAAGACGGACGGGAAATGGCCGTCGAAGTCAGCCATGACGCCGTCTAGATCGAGATAGATAGTAGGATGAAATCTACGGCTCATTATTCAGCAGCCTCCGCAAAGGCATGACGAACGTTATGAACGGCCAGCAGCCGCACCATTTCGGGCGGCACCGAGTTGCCAACAAGATGATATTTTTGCGTCTTCGTGAGACGAACCTCTTTCCCGTCCAGAGTGATGGTGTCAGGCAGAGAGCCTTTGGCGAAACCATGCGCTGCCGCACCTTCCTCCGGCTCAAGCATGCGCATGCCAATATCGGTGATAACGTAATCCTCGCCTTTGACCTTGACCGTCACCAAGCCGTGGCGAGCCTTTTGCGTCATCGCACCTACCGGTTCCGTGATGCTTTGCTCGTACCCGCCGTTGCCGGTGTAGTAGGCTTGAAGGAACGCGTAGATAAGGCCAGCGTGGTTGCCCCCAGCGGTTGGGGTTGCCATAGGCTCGCAAATGTCGCGCCCGTCTTTGTTGGTACCGCGCAACGCCAGCATCGACGCTGCCACGACACCTTGCTGTGATCCGGTCGTAGTGAGAGCCGACACCGGGTCTCGCGCATCTCTTGCGTTCAGACCCGCGCGTGGTCCCTCATTGTGTTGGGCGAGGAATGCCGCGACAACGGCGGTTTTGCCTTGACCGTCTGGGGTGAACACCGGTGCCGGTTCGGACACATCGGCACCAACGCTCTCGCCAAACTGCCGTTGTAGGCTGATTGCTGCGACGGCATGGCGGGGTTCTGTGACGAACGTCTGCAAGGGTTCTTCTACATCGCCGCTGCGCCGTATGCCCTTCTCGCCGCCGTAATAGGCTTGGATCGTTGCGCCCAGACGCGGTACCGCAAGCATCATCTCCCCGCCCTTGGCGGTGGTTATCGTGTTCAACGGCTCATCGGTCGAACGTGCGCCGAGGTTGCTCTTGGTGTGAGTGATCGGCACGAGGAACGGCTTTGCTGCATTCACGACATACCGAACGACGCCGCGGGCGGTTCTTCGTTTGGTGGCGAGGGCCAAATCCTTCTTGCGCCCGAAGATCGATTTGACCGGTCGCGACCAGTCGAGGACTTCGCATACGCCTCGCCACGGCTTCAGGCCAAGGCGTTTTGCATCTTTACGCGGTGCATGGGTGCGCTCGGGCCAGACGATAGGAAGCCCGCCCAGCTGTGCCACGCCGAAATACCGTTTGCGAATGGTGTGGACGCCATAATCTGCGCAGACCAACACCTTTCCTTCAAAATTGTAATTCAGGCGGTTCATGTGTTTCAGCCAGGCGCGCCAAATGATCCCGCGTTTCTTTTTGTCGGGGATAAGCCATTGCTCCTGAACAGGGACGCGCTCGCCCTTGTTCGCAACAGTTCCGTCGAGCCTCATCACGCGCCCCGACACCGGGCAACGCTTGGCAATAAGACCGCCCCACGTCTGGATCTCGGGCACATTCTCGAGCGTAATGGTTTCCGGCCGCACGGTACCGGCCCAGCGGCAGACAACCCACGCCAGCGAGCGGCGACGCTTCGAGACAGGCTTGCCACCTTTGGCAACGCTGAAATGTGTGCAGTCCGGGCTGGCATGCAGGACGCGCACGCCCCGGCCCTTCGTTGCCTCTTTCGGGCACACCTCGAACACATCGCAACGGAGGTGGCGCGTGTGCGGGTGCCGCTTCTGATGAACAGCGACCGCGATAGGGTCATGGTTGATAGCCAGGTGGACGTGAAAGCCTGCCTGCTCGAGGCCGTCGCATCCCCCGCCCATGCCGGCGAAGAGAACAACGGTCATACGGTTATCGAGATCAAAGAATGATGGGCGCAGCGGTATGTTCATGCCGTGAGCCTCCGCGGCACGGCGGCACGCTCGGCCTTGGAACCGATGCCGACAGATGCGGTCTTGTGGAAGTGACAATACGAGGTGCCGTCATGCGTTGCGTTGGCGCAGAACAGCATGTTCTCGCGGTCGCCTTGCATCGGCCAACGGCAATGGCCGGCATCGAGCTCGTAAAGGCGAAGATTGCGTGGCTCCGGCACCGGAATAGACGGCACCGGCTGGGCAACGATGATCGGCGCAGGGACAGGTTTCACCTTTGGAGATGAGAAAGCCATACCGCTCGAGGCGAGCCGCGCAGAGGGACGTCTGGGCTGCGGGCGTGGCTGCGACGCCTCGGCGCGATCCTTCGCCATCTCCCTGCCGGGCCTGCCGGTCAGCGGCACCGCTGTCATCTTCTCAGGGTGCCGGTTGTAGAACGAAATTACCGAACTGCGAGTGATGCGTTCGCCAAACTTCCTGCTAAGCGCGTCAGCAATAGCCGCGCCGGTGCCGATTGTGGTCGGATGCGCTTCGATGATCGCAGCGCTACGCGCCTCTGCGGATAGTGTTCTCCATCGGTTCTTCATGGCTCACTCCATCCCCAGGGCGGCCATGTAAGTCTGCAAGATCGATTCTTCCTCGATGCGTTCGTTTGCATCCTTCTTGCGCAGGCGAATGATGGTGCGGATCGCCTTCGTGTCGTAACCCCGGCCTTTTGCCTCTCCCATCACGTCTTTTATGTCATCTGAGATCGCGGACTTCTCTTCCTCAAGACGCTCAACCCGCTCAATGATCGAACGGAGCTCGGCAGCGGCCACGGTTTCGGTAGCCGCTTCTCCGGTCTCGTCACGGTCGAAGGCTTCGATCTGCCCCGGCAGCGTCGGATTATGAGCTTTACCCCTCGCGGCATCTGTCAGTTTGCGGGCAGCTTCCTTGAGCACCGGAACTTGCTTCTGCTCGATTGTGAAATTTAGATTTGTCACCGTTCGACCCCTTCTATGCTGTCGAGCGTCAACTGACGCGCGGTTGCCCGGCGCGCGATGCGCCACGATTTGCTTTTGAGTTCGTTTTCAGAGAGGAGCTTCAGCTTGCCGGTGTCCCTGACCCGCGGGAGAAGAATGGTAACAACCACTCCACCGGGCTGGGCGATGACGGCGGCGAATAAGCGGTTATCGAAACTCTGAAGTCCGAATTTCGCCGCAGCAGCGAGGCCCTTTGTCCAGATCAGCGCCCTGAGAGCGTCAACCGTTGTTTCAGCCGCGTCAGCCAGAGCAAGAGCCCTCGCCTTTTCGGTCGCAAAGTCCTGATGGACGTCGATGTCCAGGATACGCTGCACATAACGCGATACAGCGTGGAAACTCACGCGCTCCGGGTCATCCCCCGCGGTCTGCTGCACTGTGTCCCCCCTTCAGCAGATCGTCGGCTTGAACCAGCGCAGCCAACTGGCGTCGTGCCGATGCGATTTCGTGATCGGGACGCTTGGCGCGGCCTTCTGAGAATTTGTCGATCCACCAGATCTTGGAGCGGATCATGTCTTTGAGGCTCGACCGGATCTGGGTAACCGTGAGTGACGGGGTTCGGGCGGCGTGAGCCTTTTCCGCGATGATCCTGTCTTCGGCGGCGCGGACCAGTCCACCGACTGATGTTTTCTCGGCCACCATCAGGCTACCTCTCCGAACTTGGCGCGTTCGCTTTGGAGCCTGCTGATTTGCTCGTCGATCTCCCGACGGCGCTGGAGCTTCGCAGCGTCATCGACCCATTCCGGGGGCTCATCGAAACATGCTGCGAGCAGCGATGGTCCGAATGCAGAGATCAGGAGCGAAAAGTGCTGCACCGATGGCTGTGAGCGGCGGTGCAGCCAGTTCTCAACGCTTGCAGCAGGTATTCCCGTCACCGCTTCGACGTGGTGCGTCGTGGCACGCGGAAACGTTCTTTTCAGCCAGGTAACGAGGCCAGTCACTTCGAACTGGACTGCGGAGCCTTGCCCGCAATGTTGCGGGAATTTTCCTGCGGAACCGCCGATACGTTTCGGTGCAATGTCGAAACGGAGAGGTTCTTCTTCGGCAAAACCGAAGACGCCTTTTAGATGAGGATCATTGGAGGCGATGCGGTGCGACGACAGGGCAATCAGACGGCTTTCAGTGCGGACAGGAGCCGCGATCATGGCCTGACGTGCGCTCCGCAGGAACTGGCGAAGATGAGAGAAAACGCCCGAGGCAGACGCAATACCTTTTGCCTCGGGTTCACGGTCAGCCCTCGGGGAGAGAGAAACCGGGGATGCTGGGAATGGGATGACGGTCACTTGCGCCCCCTGTGCTTGGAAAAACTGTTGGGCGCGAAGACGTTGCGCGGGCGATGGCGGTGGCGACCTTCGATGATGTCCTGCGCCACTTCGTCGAAATCGGTCTGGAAAGAAAAGTGAGCACATGGCGGCGAGACAAACAGAGGGCCATCGGATGGGCGCAGCTTGGCCAGCAACGCTTCGTCGGTCTGGATGTAGAAGGCGTGAACATTGGCCATCATCACGAAACGCCCTCCGGCACCGGGGATGGCTCAGGAACGTTACGCTTCAACCGCTCGGCCTCGATGAACGAAACGACCTTTACGCCAGTGTCTTGGAGGACTTTGCCGCCATTGCGAAGCCTGCCGACGAGTTCGGAGTTTCCCACGGCGCATTTGCCGAAATAGGATTCGCCCATTCCCGTATCGTTCAGGAAAGCATCAATTTTCGAGAGGAGTTGAGAGGTTTGTTCGGTCATCATGACGTGAATATATCCTCGATAGAGGATACGTCAACCATCCACTATGAAGGACGTGCAGAAATATCCGAAATAGAGGATATTGCCACCATGAAAAGTGCGGATTGGAGAGCGCGTCTGCGGGACGCATTATCGGCGCGCGGCATGTCCGCTCGTGAAGCATCGTTGGCCGCGGGCAAGGGCCCAGGCTACGTTCATTCCATATTAAAGGACGGCAAGGACCCCACAGTCGACAATCTGGTCGCGGTTTGTGAGGTTCTCAACGTAAGCCTGTCCCAGATCATCTACGGGATAGACGTCTCTGCTGAGACGGCTGAGATTTTATCTCTTCTTGAGGGCTCTCCCGAAATGAGGGACGGGATTTTGAAGATCCTTCGGAATACGCCGCGGCCTTAAGCTCGTCGATACACCCACGCTTTTGCTCATCTGTGAGCGAATTGAGTGTCTCGATCAATCTGGAAACGCGCATAAATATTCCATCCCTTTGCCAAGCAGGATGATGGAACAGAACAAGAACATAATCAAGACGGGAAACGGCGGCTATTAACAGATGGTAAACACACTTAAGATTGCAGCTGTCGTTATTTCGGTGTCTGCGCTCGCACCTAGCGGAGCCCTGGGCCTTGATTTCAAGATATTGGAGCATCAGTCAACCGCCCGATATATCAGGGCATCTGGTACTATTTCGGTAGGGGATGCCGCGGTGTTGCGGGGGCTGCTGGGAGTCGACGGTAAGAAATCTGTGATCGTATTCAATTCTGACGGCGGCTCAGTCACAGAAGCGTTGAAGATCGGACGAGATCTGAGGCGGAACGGAACTGATACATTCGTGCCGAGCGATGCCCGCTGCCTCTCTGCTTGCATCCTCGCTTTCGTGGGAGGGGCACATCGGACTGTTTCCGACACCGGAGCATTAGGATCACATCAATTCTACTGGCCCGCGGGGGAGGCGCCGGCTGGGGACGAGGCGACGTCCCTCACCCAGCAACTCTCGGCCAGCGTCCTAAGACACTTCATTGCCCTCGATGTAGATCCCGAGGCATTGACCCTCATCATGGAAACGCCGCCAGCGAAGATGCTGGTGTTTAACACTGCCCTCCTCAAGAGGTTCAGGCTCGTAGGGACCGCGTCAGCATCCGAACGCCCGGCCGTATCGCCTGAGGGAGAAAAACGGGTCGGCTGCCCGTTCCCTGAATCGTACATCAACAACGATCCACTGAACCTATATCCAGCCTGCAAGCACTAAAATATCCTCTATAGAGAACACGTCACTTGACATATCCTCTATAGCGGATATTCTCATCTCCATCGAAGGTTGCTTCGCTGCAACCAGATTTACCGATGGAGTTGACATATGCGGAACCTGCTTGCGTTTGCGGGAGCGATATCGCTCGCCCTGATTTTCAGCATCAATGATGACGGCTACGCCCGTTGCTCGCAGGTAGCGTCGCTCGCGACGTGCCACAGCGCTTTGAACCGCTGAGGTGCCGCTTTGATGAGATGGACCTGCACCAATTGCGGCGCTGTTGAACGCCTTACCTTCTATCCTGACTGCTGCTCTTCCTGCGGCGGCGCGATGATCTGCGACGATGGTCGCACCACGCAAGGTGCGAACGACACTGACATCACTGAGTGTCACGAGCTGCTCGACGCTGCGGGGGAAGGCGACGCGACGGCGAATGTCATTCTCTGGCAGGAACGCGCCCCGACCTACTACTACAATCCCGAGATGATCGCGGACCTTGCCCTGCAGAACCGCATCGACATGATGCAGGCCATCTATGGAGCTGCGGCATGACGCTCACATTGAGACAGCGCGCCGACGTGGCACTCGACGCTGCGGCTGATATCGCCCCGGCACCGGATGCGGTGAAGCACATCGCGTTTAAGGCGATGCGGGCACTTTATCCAGACGAGAGCGGCTCCCTTCTGGGATTTGTCCTGTCTTACCCTGCCCCCAATCTCGCGGAAGGCATGTCGGCGCTGTATCACGGCGTTGGCATTTTCGGCGATCTTGAGATCGATCACGTCATCGGCGCCATCGTCGCACCAGCCTACGGCGAGAGGGCTCACTGACGTGGGCAAGCGTTCGGACTTTCAGCGCAGCAAACACGACAGGTATTTGTCTCCGTACGAGGCCGCCTTACCGCTGCGGCCCTTTCTCCATGGCGTAGATACGTTCTCCGAGCCGTGCTGCGCGAACGGACGCCTGATCCGCTGGATAGAGAGCTTTGGCCCGACCTGTAAGCATAGTGGTGACATTCAGTTCAGCATTGATGCGCTGTTAGATCCATGGCTGCTGCAAAACCGTGTCGATGCGATCATCACCAACCCGCCTTACACATGGCAAATCTTGAAGCCGATGATCGAGCGGTTCATGCGGATCGCGCCGACTTGGCTGCTGCTGGAAGCTGACTTCAAATACAATCTGCAAGCCCGCGAATTCATGACCCATTGCACAGATGTTGTTCCAATCGGGCGCGTGCGTTGGTTCAGCAAAACCGAACACGACAGCAAAGATAATTACGCCTGGTACCGCTTCGACATTCAGCACCGGCGCGGCCCTGTTTTCCATCCAATGCAACTCATCGATAAGCGGCGCATCAGGAAGCTGGCGCGCCCGGAAATCGAATATCCGGAGATCGAACGTGCTGCATAGTTTCCTCAATCTCCCCGCCCCGCTGTTGGCGGTCTGCGCCGGGCTTATCGCTGGCGCGCTGTATGCGCTTGGCCTGTGCACCGGGAAGCTTCACCGCGAACTGGATCGTCGGCGCACCGAGCGCCAGATCCTCGAAATCCAAACAAGCATCGACCGCCAAGACGCCATGATGGCTCAGGCGGAACGTGACTACGCCGCCCGCATGGGCCTAACCCAAGGAGAATACAATGCTTGATACCGCTCAACACGCCAAGAAGCCCAACCCGGTAGATATCCACGTCGGCGCTAAAATCCGCGCACGCCGTGCAGTGGTTGGAATGAGCCAGGAGAAGCTGGGCGATGCGCTGGGTATCACTTTCCAGCAAGTCCAGAAATACGAGAAGGGCACCAACCGTGTCGGCGCCAGCCGCCTGCATCGCATCGCCGAGGTTCTATCTGTCCCGCCAAGCTATTTCTTTGACGGCTCGCCAAGTCATGGAGTGACGGAGAACGACGGGAAGCAGGACGATCTCACGACGTTCATGCAGCGTCCCGACGGCATCCGTCTTGCCAAGCTGTGGCTGCGGGTCGGCGATAGCGAAGCCCGGCGCAAGCTTCTCGGCGTGGTCGAGCTCGTCGCTAACAGCAGCTGCAGCGGCGATAATTAATCTCAAACATCAGAACTTCTCATTAATCCATTGTTCCCCCTGGCCTTTGAGAGTTTTGACCCGCTCCGGTTTCCTCGCCTGAATTTTCGGCGGGGTTTCCCGAACAGGTCTGATGGAGATTGTTATGACTGATACGACGACGGGGACGGCCATTCCAGCACGCCCGAAATATTACGACGATGCAGTGCGCGAAATCGCGGTAGATAGCATCATTGATGATGTTGCCGAGTGGATCGAGGAGAGCAGCCAGTTTCAGCAAAAGGCGCTGAAGGAAGTGTTGGTGCGCTGCATCGATACCAACGCTTACACCTTCGCAAGCAATCTGGAACGTCGGTATGGCTGGTCGCCTGACGCTCGTCTTGTAGAAATTTTGGATCAATTTTCGCTCTACCAGGCGCACGAAAAAGTGGTTGCGGTATGGGTGTCTGAGCACGGGGTGAAAATCCCGTTCAAGGTGGGAGATCGTATCTGCTCACCCACTATAAAAGCTGGCACCGTCGAATACCTGTACGATGAAACGGCAAAGATCGGCATCATTTCCGATGAAGACATTGAGAAAACGACACGCCCGATCAGGCTTGTCGACTTCGAGGAAGCCACCCCAATTCTCGGCACCATCGGCGAGGCATCGGCACCGGAAGGCGGTGCATCATGAGCAATGCTGACCTGAAACAGCGTTGGGCCGACGCCCAAGCCAATGTCGATGAATTGGAAGAGCAGCGCTATGAGCTCATCAGGCATACCGAGCAGGAATACCTGGCTGCGCTGGACGCGCTCGATGCCGTCGATAAGGAACTTGGCGAGGTTGAGTGCCTTCGATGCGAAGCATGTCGCGCTCCTATCTTCGAAGGCGATTTATACCACGGCGGCGATACGCCGATGTGCTTCGAGTGCGCACCTACCTATCAATCGCTGATTGACGAGCCAGAGATGTTCGTTGACGAAGACTTGGAACACGCGGACCCCGACAGGCTTCGTGCGGAATACGACGCTCACATCGCCAAGGGCGGCAGCCCTGACGACAAGTTGGTGGCGGTCCATGGTTGAGCGCGCAATTCTTTTCAACGGTACGATGGTCGCTGCTCTTCTCGCTGGGCGCAAGACACAGACACGGCGTGCTTTAAAGCCACCTTATGGGACGCTGGAACTGACCTCGAATGGCTGGAAGCCTATTCACACAAAAGTCCATGTTAACGACCGGCTCTACGTCTGCGAAACCCATTTCCGCTACGGCCATTGGGAGCCGAAAGGCACAGCAAAGACCAAGGGCGGGAAACAGAAGTGGCACTTCGTCGAGGATTCGGCGGTTGTGGTGTTCGACGCGCCGGCAGAGTTCCGCAAGGGAATGAGCAACGCTGACCCATACACCCCGGCGTGGCACAAGCGTCCCGGTCGGTTCATGTTCCGCAAGCACTCACGCCTGACCCTTAAAATCACAGATGTGCGGATCGAGCGCTTGCAGGATATAAGCGAGACCGATGCGGTTGCCGAGGGTTGCTTCAAAGGCAAGGCTTCAGGTCGCGTTTTTAATAGCGCCACCGCAATGCACCTTGGCGGCGATGAGTGGAGCAATGCCCGCGATTGGTACGCAGATCTATGGGAACGCATCAATGGACTTAACTCATGGGACGCAAACCCATGGGTGGTTGCCTACACCTTCGTCACGATCAACGCGAATATTGATCAGGTGGCGGCATGAGCGGCCTAATCATCAAATCCATCGGCACCGCTACAGTCGAAATCGGATCTATTCGTGATTTCGGCTCTTTGACACTTATCGAGACCATCGGGAAGATCGGACCCTTTACACTCTCCCGCAACATCTCCGGCGTTGGCTTCGAGCTATCGGCAGAAGATGAACTTTTTATGCGGATCAGCATCAAAGACATACTGATGAAGTGTGCCCAAGAGTTCGCCGCAGAGATTGAGCGGCGTAAAGCGTTACCGGCAACGACGGTGCAGATCGGCCAGGTGGCCGAATGAGAGCCCAATCGCACTTCGATATGCTGCCCCGCCGTAATCGCCGTCTGATCCTGCGCGATGAGGGCATCGCTCGCAGATCCGGTAAATGGTCGGCGTGGGAAACCCTGATATTTCCACGCGGCAGCGTCTCACCAAACGGATGGACCGCTGAGTTCACGACGGCTCATCGCAACAACGTTTTCAGCATTCTTGAACGTACGCTGCCCGACGGCACGCGTCACCTCGGGATCACCTCACTGTCTGGCGTCCGCCCGACTTGGCCCGAGATGCAGCGGATCAAAGACGAGATCGCGGGGCCGGAGGCAACGGCTGTCGAAGTCTACCCGCCCAAGGCTGAAATCATCGATGCCGCCGACATGTATCACCTGTGGGTGCTGCCAGCGCCCCTGCCCTTTTCCCTGTTTACGAGGACGAACAATGACTGAAACGGCACCGGCAAACCTGCAAGATTACATTCTGGCGGAAGTCACCCGCAAAACGTCGGAAGAGCACATTCGGACGCTTATCGACAAGAAGATCGATGAAGCGATCAAGGGTGCAGTCGACGATGAATTCCGCTACGGCGGAAATCTCAAAAAACAGATGACGGCGGCTGTATCGGAAGCGCTTTCGATTGGCGACAGGATCGACGTCCCGGCCTACGGCGTGATGGTCATGGCTCTGCTTCGCGAGCGACTCGATGCGAACATTTCCGAGATGTTGAACGCGAAGCTCGCGACCGAGATGCAGGAGCTCTTGCAGATCGCACCGAAAGAACTGAAATTTTCGGATGTCATCGAAAAGATGACAGAACACGCGAAGGATATGGGTGACAGGCCGTGGGGCAAGATCGCCGTCTTCGTTGAAGAAAGCGATTACAGCGCAGGATGCTACCACGTCGGTATGGACCCGGACGGCGATACTCTCAAACGCTATAATTGCGAGACGCAGTTCTACGTTAGTTCAGAAGGCACGATTTCAGGCCTTACCCTCGACCGGCGTGACGTTGGTAAGGTAATCAGCGTGGGGGCCTACTGGGGCTATCAGAAGATGATCTTCTCGGCCTACGCGTGCGGCTCGAAACTCATCATGGACGAGCTTGACCCCTCCCTCGAATATGGGGCGGATTGAGGCATGACCAGAGAAGAAGCGCGGGCGGCTTGGGATACAAGCGGGCTGACGTACGCACATTTGACTGCTAGCAGCGTCCAGAAGCTTCGCGACCTGATTGGTACGAAGATGAAATCCTCGGGCCTCATGGCCCCATCGGGCAGAAGCGCGGGGACATACCGCATCCAGTCGAAAATTAAGGTCTGGCTCCAACACGGCGGCTTTGGGTGCGGCCTCTATTGCAAGGCGTTCTATTTCAAAGACCGCGAAGCCGTGACGTTCAATGATAACGGGTTCATCGGCTTTGCAGGGTGGGCGGATGAAGTAAACGTCCAGCCGATCCTCTCAGCCTTCGTGGAGTGGGTGGAAGGCTTAAAAACGGAGCCAGCCAATGTCTGAAACTGAAATCCAGAGGCTCCGCGATAGCACCATCCGCACCGCTATCGGTCCCACCATTCTGCTCGGATCGGGCACCTACTTCGATTTCGAAGATCCCGATAACAGCTCCATTACCATTGAGGACATTGCCTACGGCTTGGCGTTCGAAGGGCGATGCGCTGGGCAGTGCGTAAGCAGGGCTCGGCACATCCGAGTGTTTTACTCGGTCGCAGAACATTGCGTCCGAATGAGCCTAGCCGTAGCTCCGGAGTTAGCGATGCAGGCGTTGATGCACGAGGTTGGAGAGGCCGTCTGTGGCGATATGACTGCGCCGCTTAAGAAGCTCCTCCCTGAGTACAAAGTGATCGAGAAACGGTGCGAGGCGGCGATCCTCAGACGGTTCGGCGTTGAAATGACGCACCCGCTTGAGATCAAACAGGCTGACGTCCGGATGCTGGCCACAGAGCGCCGCGACCTTCTGCCGTGGCGTGGTGAGCGATGGAACCACGAGGACGAAGCAGTCCCTTATGATTTCGAGATCGTCCCTTGGGATCCAGCGAGGGCGGCGCTTGAGTTCATGCAGCGGTTCGACGAGTTGACGGGTGCCTCCCATGGCTGAAACCTCCGCCATCGAGTGGTGCGACGCCACCGTGAATTTCTGGTGGGGCTGCACAAAGGTCTCTCCCGGCTGCGATCATTGCTATGCCGAGACGTGGAACAACTTTCGCGGCACCGGCGAATGGGGACCGAACGCGCCGCGCCGCAAGATTAACGGCGCTGTGGCACTGTTGAAG
Organism: Rhizobium skierniewicense; assembly: GCF_014196515.1. GTDB lineage: Bacteria > Pseudomonadota > Alphaproteobacteria > Rhizobiales > Rhizobiaceae > Agrobacterium > Agrobacterium skierniewicense. The sequence goes on from NZ_JACIDV010000008.1 coordinate 202,364, forward strand.
AAGCTAAACACCAAATCTGCCCGGACCTTTTTCAGTGACTATGGTCGCCCAATCCGCGTGTTCATGCAGTCAATGTCAGACACGTTCGACAATGAGGTGGATGATGCATGGCGCGCGGAGCTCTTTGCAAAAGCAGCGGACGCGCGCTGGGTGAATATCATCCTCCTGACCAAGCGGGGCGTGAACGTCGCCAAGATGGTGCCCGCGTCATGGCTCGATAACTGGCCGAAACACATCGGCCTGATGTTCTCGGTCACGTCACAGCGCGAAGCGGATCGGGACATACCCCGCCTCATCGACCTGAAGCAGCGCCTCGGCTTGCCATGGATTGGCTTGAGCTTAGAACCGCTGCTCGAACGCACCAGGCTGAAAGCGGAATGGCTGGACCATATCGATTGGGTCATTGTCGGCGGCGAGAGCGGACCTGATGCCCGGCCAATGCATCCCGAGTGGCTGGATGATATCAAGAACGCCTGCACGCTGCGCAGCTATCCACGTAAGCCGGTTCCATTCCTGTTCAAGCAGTGGGGCGAGTGGGTGCCGCATGACGTCGCGGTACGCCTTCCGACGATTAAACCGATGGCTGCTTACCCGGCGATGGAGCTGCGCCGCGACGGAAACGCGTTCTCTGTCACCAATCTCGGCACCGTCACCATGGTCCGCGTGGGCAAGAAGGCTGCTGGCCGGGAAATGTACGGCACTGAATATCTCCAATTTCCAAAGGCGCTCTCATGACCACCCCAGGGCTTAATTACCGCTTCGCCGAGCGCCGGTCAGCATACGCAAATTTCGTTGCCTACCTCGAGTACCTAAACGCCGAGCAAGCGGAGAATAGAGCCACACGGCGCTGCATCGTTCGCATTGTTAAGGTGCGCGGCTGTGATGGCGAGATATCGGCGAGAGAGGGCTGGCGCATGTATTGCCAGTGCAAGCCCCACATGATTGGCCGCGAAGGCAAAGGTGGCCTGTGATGCCTGAGCGCCTCGTCGCGTCGATGGTCCAATATTTCACCTCCTCTGAGCCGCCGCCCGTCGGCCTCGAGGATTTTCTGAAGGAGAACGAACTTGTTGAATAAGCTTTGGGCCAAACTGGCCGCCACATGGCGCACCGATGAATCCGGCGACCCCGACAAGGACGCCTATTTCGACAGCGGTATGTGGGCCGCTGTTCGTGAGCGCGAAGACAAAATCGCGGCGCTCGGTGCCGAATGCGAACGCCTGCAGGCGCTGGTTCATGTTCCGGACCGATCACCACTGAGGTCAAATTGACGATCTGAAGGATTGATAGTCACAATCAGAAAGCCAATGATCCGAAGCTTTTCAATTATCGGATTGATCTCTGACAGCTTTGGTACGTAGACATTTAGGAAGACCCTCGATCCTTCCGTTTTCCAACCCAGACTTTCAATCGTTCCGAGCGCTCGATGAATTGCTTCATCCACGGGTTCGCTCAACTGCGACGAATCCAGTACAATTTCAATGTGCGCGGGCATATCCTGAGCAAGGATTTCGGAGACACTAGTTGAAGTGTAATAGGGTTTGCTAGCTTTAAGTTTAGACAGAAAGGAGTCTGCGGGGCCGACAGGCCGCTTGCGCTTCAGCAAGGCGAGATCCTGTTTCACACTTTCCAATTCATGCAAAAGTAGTTTGTCGATTGAAGTAGCCGATTTTTCTATTTGCTGAAAGTTGATAGCCTTGGTGACAGGATTGTCCGGCAAATGCTCCGGCGCTGTCGCGTCCCTAATCGCTTCTTCTAGCTGCCTCCGGGCCTCCAACAAGTGGCTGTGCTGATGCCAACTGAACTCGATGGCCCGATAGGGCTTAACATCAAAAGGAATTTCGGTGCCGACCACGAACATGTGTATCGTAGGCTTTCTGGTCATATGCCTGATACCCATTTCGTAAAACGCATTCGCGTTCAACAAACTCATGTCACATATGACTAAATCCGAATCTATTAGATGGTTGATCATCTGCGTATCGATCATGCCAGGAGTGGTGATCTTATCCGAACGCGTTACTTTGAAGGTAAGCGGCAAGGAGACCCCATCTGGCGCGGCTGATGCTGAGTAGGGTATGTCGGGCATACGAGTTGTCTGAATGTGAGGATCTATGTCTAGAC